>SKZX01000276.1 GCA_007127175.1 Desulfobacterales bacterium | reverse complement strand
CAATGATGGACCTGTTTGAAATTCTGCCCAAAATCGCGGAAAGCGGCAGTACCGTTTTACTGGAAGGCGCCAGCGGCACCGGCAAGGAGCTTTTTGCAAGGGCCATCCACAACTTATCCGCCCGAAAAAAGAAGCGGTTTATCCCTTTGAATTGCAGCGCCCTTCCGGACACCCTGCTCGAATCGGAGCTTTTCGGGTATAAGGCCGGCGCCTTTACGGATGCCCGGAAGGACAAGCCGGGCCGCTTTAAATTAGCGGATCATGGGACCCTGTTTCTCGATGAAATCGGCGACATTTCCCCTGCCATGCAGGCCCGCCTGCTTCGCGTGCTGCAGGAGCATCAGATTGAGCCCTTGGGCTCTGTGACAGCGGAAAATATCGATGTCCGGATTATCGCGGCAACCAACAAGGACCTCACAAAATTGGTGCAGTCCGGAAAATTTCGCAAAGACCTGTTCTACCGCATCCGGGTCATCCATATCCAGCTGCCCGATTTGAAGGACCGCCGGGAAGACATCCCCCTGCTTGTCGCCCACCTGGTATCCAAACTGAACCGGCTCAAGGGAAGGGATATTGCAGGCGTTTCTGGCTGGGTGATGGCCAGGCTCATGGAGTACGAATACCCGGGCAACATCAGGGAGCTCGAAAACATCATCGAACATGCGTTTGCGCTGTGTGAAGGGGATCTGATCGACCAGGAGCACCTGCCGCCGGAGCACCGCCCGGAGGCCGTTTCAATGATGCAGGGACCGGACTCCGCCGCATCTTTGAAAACGATGGAAAAGGCCTTAATCAAGGAGGTGCTGCGACGCCACGGGGGCAGCAGAAAACATGCTGCCCGGGAACTGGGCATTGACGCGAGTACACTTTACCGGAAAATCAAGGCGATGAAAATTACGATTCCACCCCGGGATGGCAGAAGCCGGAAGGAATAATCGTGCAATCTGCAATGTTAACAAAACGGCGGCAGGGTTAAAAAAATATTTGCTGCGGCCAATGGCATGAAGCCTGTTTTGAAAACCTGCCGTTGACACCTTTATCGACAAGATGTTAGCATATGCTCATATTGTGCTTGAAGGGAAACCACCCATTCCGTTATTTTTAAAAATGATGACTTGATATGCATCATAAATGATTATGCCAAAAAATCATAAGCCCCCTGAAATCGATACAAACACGACCCGGATAATTCTGGAGAGCATCTCCGACGGGGTTTTTACAGTGGATCACAACTGGACCATTACCTCTTTCAACCGCGCTGCTGAACAAATCACCGGCGTACCCCGGGAAGAAGCCATTGGCCGACATTGCTGGGAGGTATTCCGGTCCAATATGTGCGAAGGGGACTGCGCCCTGAAACGGACCATGAAAGAAAAAAAACCGTTTGTGAGCACGACCGCATACATTATCAACAGCCAGAAAAAGCGCATTCCGATCACCGTCTCCACATCCCCGCTGAAAGATAACAACGGCAGAATTTTAGGCGGTGTTGAAACCTTCAGGGACCACAGCCTGGTTGAGGAACTGCGCAAGGCGCTTTCCGCACGCTTCCAGATGGGGGACATGGTGAGCAGCAGCCCGGCTATGCAGGCCATATTCAATATCCTCCCCAAGGTTGCAGAGAGCGATTCAACCGTGCTGATCGAGGGCGAAACCGGCACCGGCAAGGAGTTGGCGGCACGGGCGATTCACAACTCAAGCCCCCGGTGCAAAAAACCGTTTATCGCCATCAATTGCGGTGCGCTGCCGGATACGCTCCTTGAATCGGAGCTGTTCGGATACAAGGCAGGCGCGTTTACCAATGCTGTAAAGGACAAGCCGGGACATTTTGCCATGGCCGAAGGCGGGACAATTTTTCTCGATGAAATCGGGGATACCAGCCCGGCATTCCAGGCAAAACTGCTGCGGGTCATAGAGGAAAGGGAATTTCAGCCGCTGGGCGGCATCCGGAAAATTCCGGCGAATATCCGCATTATTGCCGCAACCAATAGAGAGCTTGCCGCCATGGTGGAAACAGGAAGTTTCCGGCAGGACCTGTATTACCGCATCAACGTGGTCCGGCTGAAACTGCCGCCCCTGCGGGAGCGGATGGAAGACGTCCCCCTCCTGGTGGCCCACTTCATCGGCAAGTTCAATAAAATCCGGGGGAAGATGGTGCAGGGCATTGACCAGAAAGCGCTTAAAACGCTCATGTCCCATAATTTTCCGGGCAACGTCCGGGAGCTTGAAAATATCATGGAGCATGCCTTTGTGCTCTGCAACGAGGGAGATATCGGAGTAGATCATCTGCCATCCTTCCTTTCTTCCCCGGCCAATGATACAGATGGCCATATTGATGCAAACGACCCGGTAAAATCTGCAGAAATAAAAGTCATCATGGACGCCCTGAAACGGAACCACTATAACCGGAAGACGGCCGCAGCCGAAATCGGCATTCATAAAAGCACGCTGTTTCGAAAAATCCAAAAGCTGGGCATCCAGCTGCCCGAAGTGGACGGGCGTTCCGAGCGCACCCGGACCCCTTCATAGGGTTTTAAATATGCGACTGTTTGAGTCTCATATTTGCAACACTCTCCCCTGCCCCTGCTTGCCAGGCCAGTCCTGTCTTATTTTAAATAATTGAAAAAATTGCAAAATAAATAAAAAGAACACAACTACCGAAAACGCAAGCATGTTAAGAGGAAGATTCATCATACTTGCAACAACAATAAACATCGTCATACCCAAACTAGGAACAATAATTGCTATAAGCATATAAAACATAGTTAAACT
>SKZX01000084.1 GCA_007127175.1 Desulfobacterales bacterium | reverse complement strand
GGAAAAGCCATGAAACAGATTCATGCGATCGAACGTGAACAATTCGAAAAATTATTCCGGCAGGAAGCCATTGACCGTCTGGAGGACCGTCTGGTGGTGCTGGACGCCTTTTTGTTGATTGAGGACCACGTCACCCCGGAAGACCTTGAATCCTATCTGGCCGCGCAGGGGTTCCCGTTTTCGCGTGAATTTATTGTGGAAACCCTCGAACTGATGTGCCATTTCGGCTTTGCGCAGAAAAACCGTTTTGAAAACGGGGCGCAGCATTATGAACACAAGCATCTCGGGCAGCACCATGACCACATGATATGCACCCGGTGCGGGTGCGTTGTCGAGTTTGAAAACAGGCAGCTCGAAGAGCTGCAGCGTCGGATCGCCCGGGATTACAGTTTCTATATGCTTCAGCACCGGATGGATATTTATGGCATTTGCGGCCGTTGCCAGTCCGAGAGGGCTAAAAGGATGCCGCTGGTCCTTGCGAAACCCGGTGAGCGGCTGGTCATAAACAACATCATCGGAGGAAATGCCTCAAAGGTCCGCCTGATGAGCATGGGCCTCAGGATCGGCGATACAATCGAGGTCCTTACCAATGCCGGCAAGGGGCAGATGGTTGTGGTCGCAGGCGATCAGCGCTATGTGCTTGGCAGGGGGCTTTCCCAGAAAATCATTGTCGAGCAGATCTCCCCGGCCAATGGATGACCGCGAATTCTGCCGATCAGTTTTTCAGTGCAGAACCGGATTTTCTGCAGAACATGCTGTTTTTTTATATTTTTTATGTGGTTGACCCGCTATTCGTTTTGAGGTATATCTCTTAATTCGGATTGAATTTGGGGCCCTCCGAATGCTGGCCGATCTGCACCGGTCTTTGAATCAAACGAAATTTTGATGAACCCGTAATGGTCGTCAAATTTCCGCAACAGGATGGAGACATGACACAATATAAGGTTACCTTTCTTCCCCACGAAAAACAGATCTCGGTGGACGACGATACGCGGCTGATCCGTGCGGCAATGGACAGCGGCGTGCATATCAACGCTTCCTGCGGCGGGGAGGGGGTGTGCGGAAAATGCCGGGTGATTATCGAGTCCGGGGAGGTGGGCGAGGGCGTTTCTGAAATGCTGTCCGCCGAAGACCGGGAAAAGGGGTACCGCCTGGCATGCCTGGCAAAAGTGAACAGCGACCTGACCGTTCGGATCCCCACGGATTCGTTTGTCGATGCACGCGTGCTGAACCTTCAGGCGACTGCCCGGAAAACAGCCCGGATCAAGGAACTCAACCTTGACGACCTCAAGGAAAAAGGCCTTTTTGTCCCGCCCGTTGAAAAGCTTTACATTGAACTGCCCCCCCCGACCGATGCGGACAACGTGGCCGATATCACCCGTCTGGTCGACTACCTGCGCAAGACCCACGGGGAGCACCGGCTGGAATTCGATCTGTCGGTGATCCGCAAGGTGCCCGACGTCCTGAGGCAGGAGGATTTCAAGATAACCGTCACCATTGCCAGGCCGGTCCGTGAAGACGGCAAGAACCGGATCATCAACATCCAGCCCGGAGACACCTCGGACCGCAATTATGCACTGGCCGTGGACATCGGGACGACCACCGTATACGGCGAAATCATCGATCTCAGGGCTGGCCGCGTGCTTGCCCGTTACGGTGATTTCAACAGCCAGATCAGCTACGGCGAGGACGTCATCAGCCGAATCGTTTATTCTGAAAAGGAAGGCGGGCTGGAAAAACTCAATGAGCGGGTGATGTCAACTGTCAACACGGTTATCGGCAAACTCTTGAAAAAATCGAAAATCGACCCTGACGAAGTCTCCAATATCACCTTTGCCGGCAACACCACCATGACCCAGCTTTTTCTCAAAATCAACTGCCACAACCTGCGGCGCGCCCCCTACGTCCCGGCATCATTGATCTATCCGCCCCTGAAGCCCTCGGAAATCGGCCTTGATATGGGGGACCATGTGACCGTCCTGGTCTACCCCCAGGTGTCCAGCTATGTCGGGGGCGATATCGTTTCAGGCATCATGGGTTCCGGCATGTACAATGACGAGGAGTTGACCCTTTACATCGATATCGGCACCAATGCCGAAGTGGTGATCGGCAACAAGGACTGGATGGTCTGCGCCGCCTGCTCGGCCGGCCCGGCGTTCGAAGGCGGCGGCATCAAGCTCGGCATGCGCGCCACGGAAGGGGCGATCGAGGATTTTTCCATCGACCCGGTAACCCTTGAGCCCATGAACGTCACCATCGGCAATGTCCGCCCCAAGGGGATCTGCGGCAGCGGTTTGATTATCATCGTGGCAACGCTTTTTGAAATGGGCATCCTGGACAACCGGGGGAAATTCAACCGGGATCTCGATACCGGCCGCATACGGGAAAAAGACGGTGTCTACGAATATGTCCTTGCATGGGCGGACGTGTCCGGGACCGACCGGGACATCGTGTTGAACGAGATCGACATCGACAATCTGATACGGGCCAAAGGGGCCATATACAGCGGCTGCATGACGCTGCTTGCGGAAGTCGGCCTGTCCATCGGAGATGTCAGCCGCATCATCCTTGCGGGGGGGTTCGGCAGCTACGTGGACCTGCAAAAAGCCATGACCATCGGGCTGCTGCCGGAAATCGACCCGGAAAAGGTCATTTTTGTCGGAAACGGCTCCCTCATGGGCGCCCGGATGAGTTCATTGACCAACCGCATACGCAGGGACGTTACCCAGACCATCAAGCGGATAACCAACTTTGAGCTTTCCGAAACCCAGTCGTTCATGGATAACTATATTGCGGCGCTTTTTCTCCCCCATACCGACATGAACCTTTTTTCGAAGCTCAAGGCGCGCATGGACGAGCGGCGAAAGGAGATGGCGCAGCTGCCCCACGCCTGACCGTGGTGGCCCGGGGGCATTCATACGGGCAAACTATATATAAAAAGGATAATCGACCTATAATTATTGACAAAATTTTTTTTTTTGATATTTATTTTTTCTTTTGGAGTGTATTTTTCGACAAATGCGGGTTCGAAAAAGGGCAAGTGGCTATAAGAAGATGTTTTTTAAGGATAATGACAGGATTTAGTCTTCAACTGTAATCGTATTCATGTATAAGGAGGTAAAATTGGGCTTCGAAATCGTTAAAGAAACCTATGCAGGAAGCATAAGGCCGATTACCATCGGCAAAGGCGGAAAGGCCGTGACGGTCGGCGGCTCAAGTTGTCTCCCGTTTTATTTTTTTGAAGGGGAGATGCCCAATAAACCCAGGATCGCCATGGAAGTGTGGGATATGGAACCCGCGGATTGGCCCGAGGCGGCGAAAAAGCCGTTTGAGGACGTTTTGAAGGATCCCGCGGCATGGGCGAAAAAGTGCGTCAGTGAGTACGGGGCGGAAATCATCGTTTTGCAGCTCAAAAGCGCTGACCCGAACGGTCAGAACGCAAGCCCCGCTGATGTTGTCAAAACCGTAAAAAGTGTTCTGGGCGCCATTGATGTCCCCCTGATCGTCTGGGGTACGACCAATCCCCAGAAAGATGATGAAGTTCTGAAGAAAGTATCCGAAGCATGCGAAGGCAAGAACCTGGTTCTGGGTCCCGTTGAAGACAAGAACCACAAGGGCATCGGCGCTTCCGCCATGGGGTTCGGCCACACGGTGATCTCATCGTCTCCCATCGATGTCAACCTGGCCAAGCAGGTCAATATCCTGCTTGAAAACCTGGGCGTCCCCACGGAGCGGATTGTCATCGACCCGACCACAGGCGGTTTGGGCTACGGCCTGGAATACTCTTATTCCGTGATGGAACGTATCCGCATGGCAGCCCTTCTCCAGGGCGACGACAAGCTGCAATACCCCGTTATCAACAATCTCGGAAACGAAATCTGGCGCTGCAAGGAAGCCGGGCAGTCCGCAGAGGACGCCCCCGAACTGGGGGACCCGGAAAAACGGGCCATCATGATGGAGGCTGTCGGGGCAATCACATATCTGCTGGCCGGCTCTGATCTGCTCGTCATGCGTCATCCGGAAGCCATCCGTATAGTAAAGGCGTTTATTGACCTTATGGCGGACGGCGGCAGCGCACAGGATGTTGCGCCGGTTGAAAAGCGCCTGGCCGATGCGGGCATTGATTTTGCCAAGCTGTCACCCGCGCCGGATTTGACCATCGAGGAAGAAAAAGCAAAACCTGCACCGGAGAAAAAAGCTGCGCCCAAAGCGGAAGCCAAGCCGGCAGCAAAACCGGCAGCCAAGCCGGTTGAAGAAAAGAAGGCAGAGCCGGCGCCGAAGGCCGAAGCCGCGCCCGCGCCCGAATTGGATGAGGCAGCCAAAGCCAAGGCGGCTGAAGAAGCCAAGGCCAAAGCCGAAGCCGACGCCAAGGCAAAGGCCGAAGCGGACGCCAAGGCAAAGGCGGACGCCGAAGCCAAGGCCAAAGCCGATGCTGAAGCAAAGGCAAAGGCCGATGCGGACGCCAAAATGAAGGCCGAGGCCGAAGCCCGTCAGAAACGGGAAGAAGAAGAAGCGCAGCTTCGTGAAAAACGCAAAAAAGAGCGCGAGGAGATGCATCAGAAACGCGCGGCTGCAGAAAAATCCGGCAAAATGACGCCCGCAGCGGAACAAAAAGACCCGCTGCAGAAGATTATTGAAAAACTTGATCACTTTCATCGGCGCGCCTAAGCGGCACTCCGGAGTTTGCGTTATAAAAAACGGGTGCGCATGTGCATCCCGATAATATAGAAATATTGCCGAATATCAATTACGAACATGAGGAGGAACCTCTAATGGCAGAAGAAAAAGAAACATCAGCCAAGGCGTCAAAAAAGGCTGACCCGGTAAAAGCGACCATCGACATGGCAACGCAGGAAATGATCATCCGGTCCCAGAAGCTGGGTATCGAGACCATTTTTGACCGTGCCGAAAGCATGAAGCCCTGCAACATCGGTCTTCAGGGTATCTGCTGCAAGAACTGCGCAATGGGCCCCTGCCGCCTGCCGCTGCCCAAGGGCGGCATTGAAGGCGAAGACACCCGCAAGGGGCTTTGCGGCGCCACCGCCAACACCATCGCGGCCCGCAACTTTCTGCGGATGATTGCAGCCGGTTGTGCGGCCCATTCCGACCACGGCCGGACCGTGGCCGAGGTGTTCCTGTCCGTAGCACGCAAGGAAACCCAGGACTATCAGATCAAAGACCCCATCAAGCTCGTGAACGTGGCCGAAGCCATGGGTGTTGCGACCAAGGTGGACGTTGACGGCGAAATGCAGGACAGGGATATGGACGAATTAGCCCTCGAACTTGCTGAGGTGGCATTGGGCGAATGGGGGAAAATGGAAGGCGAGCTGATCAACCTGAAGCGCGCCCCCAAACCGACCTATGAGCGCTGGGAAAAATTGGGCGTGCTTCCCCGGAATATCGACCGCGAAGTTGTCGATATCATGCACCGGACCCACATGGGCGTCGACCAGGACTATCGGAACCTCATGCTCCAGGGCGCCAGGGCCGCGCTGGCGGACGGGTGGGGCGGTTCCATGATCGCCACCGAACTTCAGGACATCATGTTCGGTTCTCCCACGCCGCTCCAGGCCGAAGTCAACCTGGGCATCATGAAGGAAGACCACGTCAACATCATCGTTCATGGGCATGAGCCGGTTCTCTCCGAGATGATCGTCGCGGCGTCCCAGACCAGGGAAATGCTCGATTATGCCAAGGAAAAAGGCGCCCGGGGCATTCAGCTCGGCGGCATCTGCTGCACGGCCAACGAAATTCTTCAGCGCCATGGCGTCCCGCCCGCAGGGACCTTCCTGCAGCAGGAGCTTGCCATTATCACCGGCGCCTGTGAAGCCATGGTCGTGGACGTGCAGTGCGTCTTCCAGAACCTGGCAAACGTGGCCAAGTGCTTCCATACCAAGCTGATCACCACCCATCCCATGGCCAAGATGGAGCAGGACAACGTCATACACATCCAGTTTGACGAACACCATGCCATGGAAGATGCCAAGCGCATCGTCAGGATGGCCATTGACAATTTCTCCAACCGCGGGGCGGATGTCATGATCCCCCGGCACAAGGCCACCCAGATTGCCGGCTTCGGCGTGGAATCGATCCAGTATCAACTGGGCGGCACATTCCGCGGCGACTACTACACGCTCAATGACAACATCATCAACGGCCGCATCCGGGGCATTGCCGGCGTGGTCGGCTGCAACAACGCAAGGTCCCGCCATAACGAGGCCCATATCACCATCGTCAAGGAACTCATCAAGAATGACGTGATCGTCCTGACCACCGGGTGCAACGGCATCGCCTGCGCCATGGAAGGGCTGCTCACGCCTGAAGCGGCCGGTGTGTACTGCGGCCCGGGATTGGCGGAAGTCTGTGAAACCGTCGGAATCCCGCCGGTCCTCCACCTGGGTTCCTGCGTGGACAACAGCCGGATCCTTCTGGCGGCAACGGAAGTGGTCAAGGCCGGTGGGCTTGGAACTGAACTCAAAGACCTGCCAGCGGCCGGTTCCGCCCCGGAATGGATGAGCGAAAAAGCGATCTCCATCGGCCAGTATTTTGTATCCTCCGGTGTCTACACGATATTCGGCGCAACATTCCCGACATCGGGCGCACCGGTATTCCAAAAACACCTGTTTGAGGACATGCTGAAGATGTACGGCGGACGCTGGGATTACGAGGCGGACCCGATCCTTCACGCACGCAAGATGATCGCCCATATCGATGCCAAGCGCAAGGAGCTGGGCATTGACAAGGCAAGGGAGCGCGTGCTCATGGATATGGCCGACCGGCAGAAACTGGACGCCGTATAATTCCGGGGAATCCCGGTTTTGCAAGATTATCAATCTACATAAAAAAAATCCTCAACGAAGGAGGAACACATGTCTAAGTTGATCGCATTTGCCGCCATCCAGGGTGGCTATAAGGTTGTTTCTAAGACAGAAGGCGAACTGGACAAGATGCTCAAGTCCTATGACGCCAGCACCAAGGTTGAATTCCCCAATACCGGGTATTTTCTGCCGGTTATCTATTCCCTCACCGGCATGAAGGTGGAAACCCTTGAAGACATGAAGGCGCCGCTGGCATTTGCCCGCAAGCTGCTGCCCCCCCATGTCAAGGGCAAACATCACCTTCCCTTTCTAGGGCCCCTCCTGGATGCCGGCATGGCCGCCATTCTGGCCTATGAGCTCCTGGAAGGCATGAGAATCGTCAGGGAACCTGATTTCTATTACCATGATGAAGACCCGGATGTTGAAAACGGCAAGATCTGGCTCGGCCCCGCAGACGACATCGTCCTGCGGAAGCGCGGCGTGGAATTCGTCGACGGCTCCGCTCCCGGTTTCGCCGCCATCGTCGGCGCCGCACCGGATCCGGAAACCGCCAAGCTGATCGTGGAAGAATACCAGAAAAGAAACCTCTACATCTTCTGCGCAGCCCAGCATCGCGGCACGTCCGTTATCGACCAGCTGCTCGAAGCCGGTGTCCAGGTCGGCTGGAACACCCGTATCGTACCGTTCGGTCCGGACATCTCTTCGGCCGTTTTCGCACTGGGCTTTGCCAACCGCGCCGCCATGGCGTTCGGCGGCCTGCAGCCGGGCGACTACAAGCGGATCCTCAAGTACAACAAAGACCGCATCTTCGCGTTTGTCAACGCTTTGGGCGACATCGGCACCGAATGGGGCGTGGCTGCCGCCGGCTGTGTCAACTGGGGTTTCCCGACCCTGGCGGATACGGATATCCCTGAGATCCTGCCCACCGGTATCTGCACCTATGAGCATGTTGTGGCAAACGTGGCCCATGACGAGATCGTGCAGCGTTCCGTTGAAGTGCGCGGCCTCAAGGTAACCGTTTCCGACATCGACATCCCGTGCGCATTCGGCCCTGCATACGAGGGTGAGCGCGTCCGCGGCAAGGACCTTTACGGCCAGATGGGCGGCGGCAAGACCCAGTGCACCGAGCTGGTGAAGATGGCGGACATGAAGGAAATCGAAGATGGCAAGGTAGAGGTCATCGGCCCTGATGTCGGCGACATGGAAGAGGGCAGCACCCTGCCGCTGGGGATTTACGTCCAGATCGCCGGCCGTGAGTTCCAACCGGACTTCGAACCCATCCTCGAGCGCCAGATCCACCACCTCATCAACTACATCCAGGGCGTCATGCACATCGGACAGAGGGATATCTCCTGGATCCGTATCAGCAAGGCGGCCGTTGAAAAAGGTTTTACCCTGAAAGACATCGGCAAAGTCCTGCATGCCAAGATGCACCAGGATTTCGGCAAGGTGCTCGACAAGGTGCAGGTCACCCTTTACACCAAAAAGGATGACGTGGACAAGATTACCGAGCGGGCACGTGCCGAATACAAGGCAAGGGACGAGCGCGTGGAGAACATGCGGGATGAGGACGTGGACACTTACTACTCCTGCACCCTTTGCCAGTCTTTCGCACCCAGCCACGTGTGCACGGTCAGCCCGGAGCGGACCGGCCTTTGCGGCGCGTATAACTGGATGGACTGCAAGGCCTCCTTCGAAATCAATCCAACCGGGCCGAACCAGCCCATCAAAAAGGGTGAAGTTCTTGATCCCCGCCTGGGGCAATGGAAGGGCGTCAATGATTTCATAAAGCAGGCCTCCCGCGGCGCGGTGGAAAGCTACAACTTCTATTCCATCGTGCATGACCCCATGACCACCTGCGGGTGCTGTGAGTGCATCGCGGCCATGCTGCCTTCCTGCAACGGCATTATGACGGTTGGCCGTGATTATACCGGTGACACGCCCTGCGGCATGAAGTTCACGACCCTTGCCGGCGTCATGGGCGGCGGCGCGAAGTCACCGGGTTTTGTCGGGCACTCGAAGTTCAACGTCACCCAGCGGAAGTTCATCCGCGGCGACGGGCCGCCCGATATGGAAACCGGCGGCATCCTGAGGCTTGTATGGATGCCCAAGGGCTTGAAAGAAGAACTCAAGGAGCGCATCGATGCCCGCGGCAAAGAGCTGGGATATCCGAACCTCTATGACATGATCGCCGATGAAACCGTGGGAACGTCCGAAGAGGAGATCATGCCCTTCCTCCAGGAAAAGAAACACCCCGCGCTTGATATGGCGCCGATTGTCGGTTGATGATAAATATATGAGCCGCCGCCGGTTTCCGGGCAGGTCAGGAGACTGGTTTTCCCAAAACCGGGGCGGCTTTTGACTAATTAAAGGATAGCGAACGTAAGGAGATAAAAATGGCATTAACCGGTATTCAGATATTCAAGCTGCTGCCGCAGACCAACTGCAAGGAATGCGGCGCACCGACCTGTCTCGCTTTTGCGATGAATCTCGCTTCCGGGAAAGCCGAGCTCGATGCCTGCCCGTATGTGTCGGATGAGGCCCGGGAGCAGCTTGCGGAAGCGTCGGCACCGCCGATTCTGCCGGTCAAAATCGGCAAGGGTGTGCGGGCTCGAACGGTAGGCGGTGAAACCGTATTGTACCGCCATGAAAAAACATTTTACAACCCGACCGTACTGGCGGCCAAAGTTTCTTCGGACATATCCGAGGCCGATCTGGAGCAGAAGCTCAAAGTGTGGAATGCGTTCCAGTACGAGCGCGTCGGGTTCAACCTGCGCCCCGAACTGGTCGCTGTTGAAGACGTCAACGGCGACACGGATGCCTTTGCAAAGGTCGCCAAGACCATCGCGGAGAAATCCGAGTTCAACCTGATCCTCATGTCGGACAAGGTCGACGTGATCAAGGCAGGCGTGGACGTGGCCAAGTTCAAACGCCCGCTGCTTTATGGTGCAAACAGTGACAACCTGGACGACTTTGCCGCTGTGGCAAAGGAGAACGATCTGCCGCTGGCCATAAAGGCTGACAGCGTGGACGCCCTGCAGGCGATGACGGATAAGCTCAGGAATGACGGGTTGAAGCAGATCGTTATCGATTCCGGCGCCCGGGAAATCAAGCAGGCGTTTGAAGACCAGGTCGCCATCCGCCGGTCAGCGCTCAAAAAGGGAAATCGTTCGCTGGGGTACCCGACCATTGCATTTCCCTGCGAAATGGCGTCAAACCTCGACATGGAAACACTTATCACCTCCATGTTCGTGGCAAAGTACGGCGGCATCGTTGTGATGTCCGATTTTACGAGTGAGAGCCTGTTCCCGCTGCTGCTGGAGCGCCTCAATATCTACACCGACCCGCAGCGGCCGATGACGGTTGTGGAAGGCATCTATCCCATCGGCAACGCGGATGAAAATTCGCCGGTCCTGATTACCACCAACTTTGCCCTGACCTACTTCATCGTTTCCGGTGAAATCGAGGGGAGCAAGGTTCCTGCGTGGCTGCTGATCAAGGACACGGAGGGGCTTTCTGTTCTGACCGCATGGGCGGCCGGGAAGTTTGCCGGCGACGACGTCGGTATGTTCGTGAAAAAGAGCGGCATTGCCGATAAGGTGAAAAACAAGGAACTGATCATTCCGGGGTACGCAGCGGCCATTGCCGGTGAAATCGAAGAAGAGCTTCCGGACTGGAAAATCACCGTCGGCCCGCGTGAGGCGCCGCACATACCGGCTTTCCTGAAATCCCGGTAGCGGCTTAAACCCAGAAAAGTGAACGTGAATCGGTGCCGGTGGCCCGAAAGACAAAGGAGGATACTCCATGCTGTTAATTGGCGAAAGCTTGAACGTG
>SKZX01000129.1 GCA_007127175.1 Desulfobacterales bacterium | reverse complement strand
GGGACTGGTCGATCAACGGGACGCCAAACGGCGGGTACCTGGTGGCCATTGCAACGGCCGGCCTTCTTCAATCCAGCCACAAAAATCAAACCCCAGTTTTGACGGCCAACTTCATTTCCCGTTGCGGGCCCGGCCAGGCGGACCTGTCGACCTGGGAAATCGCCTGTTCAAAACAGTTTTGCCGCATGGAGGCCCGGTTGATCCAGCAGGGACGGGAAAAGATGCGGATGCTGGCGACCTTTGCCGACGAAATCGATAACTGCCTTCTCAGGCGCTACGAACAGGCGCCACCGGACATGCTCCCACCGGAAGAATGCGTTCAGTTCCCGAAGATTCCGGGATATACCCTCTATGACAACGCGGACGTGCGCTTGGACCCGTCCTGTGCCGGGTGGATGGAAAACCGGTTGAGCCCGGTTTCCGAAATCAAGGGGTGGTTTTCCTTCAAAAAGCCGCGTCCCTATGATTATTGTTCCGTTGCCCTGGCCGCGGACGCATTTCCCCCGGCAGTGCTGGCCAGCCAGGGCATGGTCGCATGGGTGCCCACCCTGGAAATCTCCATCAACATCAGAAATGTCCCCCGAACCCGGTGGCTGAAATGCCGTTTTGTCACGCGGTTTATCAATTGCGGCCTCCTGGAGGAGGATGGTGAGATCTGGGATGAAGCCGGTGAGCTGGTGGCGATATCCCGGCAGATTGCCCAACTGCGCCAGGCAGTCTCATGAGTAAGGGTATCCGGGGGCAGATACCCATGGGGTCCCGGGTGGGGCTTTCATCCCGGATAATGATCCATCTGGCGGTATTGTCGCTTATCATACTGGCAATGGGATTTGTTTCCATTTGGCAGGCGGTTTCTTCCCAGCGCCTCCTTGACCATCTCATTTCCAGCGGCATGGCGGCCCGGGCAGCGGCCCTTGAAATGCAGAGCGCCCTTGCAAACCACAAAGGGTTTGCCACGTATTATTACCTCGATTCAGATCCCAAATGGCTCCGTGAACTCGATTTTTACCGGAACGCTTTTACCACTCGGCTTGAAACGGCATATCAAGTGGACACCGACCCGGCGCACCGGCTCGCCCTGGACATGATAAGGGGAAAAAACGAATCCTATATCCGGAAAAAAGACGAGGTGATCCGACTGTATGGCATCGGCGAGCGGACGCGCGGAGAAATGATGCATTGGGAAGTGCGGGCGTTGTTTTTCGAGCTGAATGGCATGGTGAACGATTACGGCGAACGGGTTGATAAGAAGATATCAGCGATCATGGAAGACAGCCGGAAGCAGACGGCCCGGGCAAATACCGCGGTTTTGTCGTTTCTGGCCTTATCCCTTATGCTTCTTGGCGTTTTTGGGTTTCTGCTGCTGCGCCACGTGATCGGACCCATTCGCCGGATCGCCGGAATGACAAGAAGCGAAACCGGGGGCGGCTATCCGGAAAACGAGGTCACGGCGCTGGGCAGGCGCGTCAGGGACCTTGTAAGCGATATAGAAAACAGCCGGATGGAGCTGAAGCACAGCAAGAGCCTCCTGATGAACGCCGAAAAAATGGCCCTGGTGGGAAACCTTGCAACCGAAGTGGCCCACAGCATAAGAAACCCCATGACGTCAATCAATATGCGGCTTTTTTCCCTCCAGCGAAACCTGGAAATGACGCCGAAGCAGGAAGACGACCTGGCGGTCGTGGCCGAGGAGATGCGCCGCCTGGACACGATCCTGCGGAATTTTCTCGAGTTTTCCAGACCCCACAAGCTCAGGAAGCAGTATGTCGATATTGCCGGGATCGTGGACATGGCCCTGGAGCTGCTCCGGTACCGCCTTGAGCACAGCGACGTTGAGGCATTACGGCAAATGGAGGACGGTCTTCCCTTTGTTCCTGCGGACGCGGACCTGATCAAGGAGGTTTTCGTCAACCTGATCATCAATGCCTGTGAAGCCATGGCCGACGGCGGGCGCATCATTATCTCGGGGCACAAAGCCGTTGATGAAGAAATCGGTCCCGTGGTTCGGGTCGTTTTTTCGGACAGCGGTCCGGGCATTCCCGAAGCGGCCCTGAACCTGGTTATGGAGCCTTTTTATACGACCAAGCCCGACGGAACGGGGTTGGGACTTTTTACGGCCGCACGGATTGTGACCGAGCACGGCGGTTCCATGACCTTTGAATCAACCGGGGGGGAAGGCGCTTCAGTTGCCGTGATGCTCCCCATTGTCCGGGATATTCAGAACAATGAGTGAAATACTGATTGTAGACGACGACAGGAGCCTGCTGGACAGTTTTGAACGCCTGCTGATCGAGGAAGGCTACACGGTGCGGACGGCATCATCCGGGGAGGCGGCCATTGCCGCAGTGGCTGACAGGGCGCCCGATCTTGTGATTATGGATGTCCGGCTGCCGGGGATCAGCGGCATGGAGGCCTTTGCAAAAATTCGGGAAGCGGATGCACGGCTGCCCGTGATCATTATGACGGCTTTTGGCACCACGGAGACGGCCATAGAGGCCACAAAGCAGGGGGCATTTGATTATATCCTCAAGCCGTTTGACATCCCGGAGATGCTGGAACTGATCACCCAGGCGCTTGAGGCCGGCCGGGTGATGCGATCCCGGGTGCGGATGAACGCCGTCCCGGGCAGTTTCGAAGCCGATGCCCTCATCGGAAAGAGCGAGGCCATGCAGGCCGTTTACAAGGCCATCGGCCGCGTGGCCGCAACGGATGCCACGGTGCTGGTGCGCGGCGAGTCCGGGACCGGAAAGGAGTTGGTGGCCCGGGCCCTTTATCAGCACAGCAGCCGGGCGCAAAAGCCCTTTCTGGTGATCAACTGCGTCGCCATACCGGAAACGCTCCTGGAATCCGAGCTTTTCGGATATGAAAAGGGCGCGTTCACCGGGGCGGCCGGCCGGCGGGTGGGAAAGATCGAGCAGGCGAACGGCGGGACCGTCTTCCTTGACGAAATAGGGGATATGCCGCTGCCGGTACAGGCGAAGATCCTTCGGCTCCTGCAGGAGCGCAGCATCGAGCGCCTCGGGGGGTACAGCCCGGTCCCGGTGGATGTTCGTATTATCGCGGCGACCAACCGCAACCTGGAAAGGGCCATAGAAGCAGAGATGTTCCGGGATGACCTGTACTACCGGTTGAAGGTGGTCACGATCGAGCTGCCCCCCCTGCGCGAACGAAAAGGGGATATCCCCCTGCTGTGCGATTATTTTCTGGCCATGTACGCCCATGAGATGAAAATGGATAATCCCGGTATCAGCCGGGAAGCCGTCCGGCTGTTCGATGTCTATGACTGGCCCGGAAATGTCCGTGAGCTGGGCAATATCATAAAAAAAGCGCTTATTTTCAGCCGCGGGTACCCCATACGCCCGGAGGCGGTCAGCCAGGCGCTGTCATCGGGCGGGAAGCCCCACGCAGCCGACACGGTTCCGGACGGGCCCCCGGATATGGCGGCGGCCGTCCGGCAATGGGTCCATGAAACCCTGTCCGCCGGCAGCCACCCGGATATGTTCAATTTCATGATGGACCATTTTGGCGGCATCATCATCGGTGAGGCGCTTCAGATGACCGACGGCAACCGCAGCCGGGCGGCAAAGCTGCTGGGACTGACCCGTCCCACGCTTCAGTCGAAAATCGAAAAATACAGGCTTTCTCTTGAAACGCGCGTGAAAGAGCAGGATGGGCCTCCTCTGACCTAAAGTCATTGAGCATACGAGCGCATCATTGTTTACAGGGTGTAAAAAAATACGGCGCTTTTCCCTTGAAAAACAATCAAAAACAATACCCCTATAGCTGGAAAAGTAAAAATTTAAAGTTAAAACAAATAGATGGGCTCTTGTTTACGATGATGGCATGCTGTTTGCTTTATTGATGGCATGATGGCATACATCAATAAAGCGAGGGTCTGAAGCGAATGAAAGCGCCGGTTATCCTGATTGCCGATACCAATCCGCGCATTTTGCGTTTTCTGGCGGCCGAGTTTGCGGATGCGGGCTTTGAGGTGGTCAGTGCAGGAAGCGCGGAGGAGGTGTTTCGAAAAATTGATGCCTTCCCGGCGCCATGCCTCCTGGTACTGGATCCGGACCTGCCCCGGTTCGGGGGCAAGGCGGTAATGAATAGAATTGCAGCCGGACAAGTTTCAATCCCCGTGATTGTGTACTCTCCTTATGATGAATATGCGCAAGACCCTGTCTACCGGAAGGCGGCCGCCTTTGTTGAAAAAACAGCAAACCCGGTCTCCCTTATCAGCACCGTTAAAAAGCTGCTGACAAAAGGGCACGCTTAGAATACATCTCAGCTTTGTCTTTCAGCCCAACCTTTTTGTTGGGTGATCGAAATCGGTATCAAAATCGGTTTCCTCAAACCCACAGAACACGGCAAGGATCAAGATTCGCGTATATAGACGACATATTCTTTTCTTTCGATTTGGATAAAATCAAACGTTATAAAGACCGTCTTTTTAGGGGCGTGTCAAGAATACCTGGGACACGTCAATGAAGGCAGATGGCTATAATAATGACCAATTTTGAGAGGGGTTCTATCCGGTTTGAACCAGGTAAAACAGGTAACCCGCGTACATGGCCAGCAGAAGCATCCCCCCGGAGCGGTGTATGGTGAAGTCTTTTCGCATAAGGAGCCACGGCACGACGCCCGCAAGAATCATGACCCCGTAGTCGACAACCATGCCGCTTTGAATGAAGCCGCCGGGAATGGTGATGGGCCTGACCATGGCCGCGGCCCCGAGCACGCTCAGGATATTGAAGACGTTGCTGCCCACCAGGTTGCCGATGCTGATGTCCATTTCCCGTCTCAGGGCGGCCACAACGGATGTCGCCAGCTCCGGCAGGGATGTGCCAAAGGCGATCACGGTAAGGCCGATGAACTTCTCGCTTACACCGATGCGATCCATGATCACGACCACGGCATCGATGAGTACCTGGGCGCCGATAACCACAAAGGCGATCCCCGCGATGATGAGCAGCGCCTGCTTCAGCCCTGATTCCACCACGGCGGCTTTTTCCGCATCCTTTAGGATGCCTGGCGCTTCATTGTTCTCACGCGCCCGGGCGGTTTTCCAAAGCCGGTAATTGAACCCGATATACGCGATGATGCCTGCGAACAAAACAGCGCCCTCGATCCGGGTGATAACGGCGTTGAAGGACAGCGCCACCAGGAAGAGGGATATGGCCAGCATCAGGGGGATGTCCCGCCGGACCACCGACCGGTCAGCGGTAACCGGGATGAGAAGCGCTGCAACACCCAGCACGAGCGTTGTGTTGCAGATATTACTGCCGATCACGTTGCCCACCGCGATCATTGAACGGTCCGAAAGGGACGAGACTACACTGATGACCAGTTCGGGCGCGGATGTGCCGAAAGCCACGACCGTGAGCCCGATAATGACGGGGGAGATGCCCAGTCGCCGTGCAAGGCTCGCTGATCCCTTGACCAGCCATTCCGCCCCGGCGTAAAGCATTGCAAAGCCGATTGCCGTGAGTACGAGATGAAGCCACATAGCACTGATGTAACCGGGCCGTTTGGTGTTGTTTGTCTAAGTGCCGGCGGCATGGCAACGGGAAGGTGCCTGCCGGAAGGCGCATGTTTCTGATCTCAACTTTACGAGTTCATCAACTTTAACTGTTTTGTTCGCAATCGTCAATGCAGGGCAGTGAGAAAAAAGCGGCCATTAGCCAGGCGATGACGTTGCCTGTAAACTTCTTCCGTTCTGGTGAACATATTTGGAGAAAACCGTGTGTTGATGTCCCACGGACGTTGAGGCAGGCGCATTTCATATAACATGTAATAGGTGCTGTCTTGTGCCAGGCGGAATTGTTTAAAAAAAAAAAAAAAAATCATCATTCATCTGTTTGAAAAACACAGCGGCGGCATCATAATACGCCCTGCCTGCGAAGTGGTGCCTGCAATGGCATGCATATTGCTTTTCAATTCATGGCAGGCAATGAATGCCGTCTCTCTTTTTGGCGCTGCGGCAATCATATGCCGGTCGCACCCGTATCCGGAAACCTGTTTCAAGGGATTCCAGCAAGGCGCAGTTTTTATGGGTTCAGACAAAAGGAGCGCATCATGAGCGCTGCCAATCTCGAAAGGGTGTTTGCTCCAGAATCCGTGGCCGTCATCGGCGCCAGCCGCAAACCGATGAGCGCGGGCAGTGCTGTAATGCACAACCTTGTCGGCGGCGGGTTCCGGGGACGGATCTACCCGGTGAATCTCCATAATGGCAAGGTTCTGGGTTGGAAGGTCTATGGTTGTGTAGAGGATTTGCCGGAACCGGTTGATTTGGCCGTCATTGCAACGCCGATTCAAAGCGTTGCCGGGATCGTCAGGGCCTGCGCAGGCAAAGGGATCGGCGGGGCGCTCGTTTTGTCGACCGGCGGCAGGGAGACCGGAGACAGGGGCGCGGCCATGGAGCAGACGATCCTTGAGGGCATCCGCAACTCCGGTTTTCGGCTCATCGGCCCCAACTCTTTCGGCATCATTTCTCCCTTCGAGGGTTTGAATGCCGGTTTTGCCGGCTGCATGCCGGGCAGAGGGAAAATGGCTTTTATTTCCCAGAGCGGGGCCATCTGCAGGGCCATTCTGGATTTTGCCGCAAAGGAACACATCGGTTTCAGTTATTTTGTGAGCCTGGGCTCAATGCTGGACGTGGATTTCGGCGATATGATCGACTACCTGGGCGGTGACCCCAATGTGGGCAGTATCGTCATGTACGCGGAAAACCTGTCTGGCATCCGTCATTTCATGAGCGCGGCGCGCGCGGTTTCCCGCATCAAGCCCATCATCGCTCTGAAATCCGGCCGGTCAGCCGCCGGCGCTGCCGCTGTATTTTCTCATACCGGCGCCCTGACAGGGGAGGATGCCACATATGATGCAGCGTTTCAACGGGCCGGGATCATCCGGGTCAAGACCTTTGCCGAGCTCTTTGATTGCGCTGAGTTTATCGGCAAGCAGCCCGGCCCCAAGGGGCAGGGCCTGGCCATCGTCACCAATGCCGGCGGGCCCGGTATCATGGCCGTGGATGCGCTCTGGGATTACGGTGTGGCGCCTGCATCCCTGTCGCCGGAAACCCTGAACAAACTGGACGCCATCTTGCCGCCGCACTGGAGCCGGTTAAACCCGGTGGATATCTTGGACGATGCCACACCTTCGCGATATGCAAAAACCGTCGATATTCTCATGCATGCCAGGGAGGTCGACGGCCTGCTCGTCATGCTGGTCCCCCATGACATTGCAGAGCCTGAGCGAACGGCCAGAAACCTTTCAGAGCAATTAAAAAACTCGACGTCCCCGGTGTTTACGGCCTGGCTGGGGGGGAGTGACGCGGAGACGGGCCGGGCGGTTTTCAACCGGTCCGGAATCCCGACATTTGATTCGCCGGAGCGCGCGGTTCGCGCGTTCATGGACCTTTACCACTATTCCCGCAACATTGAACTGCTTCAGCAGATTCCAAAAAAGCTGCCCGACCGGCTTTCCTTTGATCGAAGCGCGGCACGCCGGTTGATCGATGCCGGGCTTGGGCGGAAAAGCGGCCTTTTGACGGAAATGGAAGCGAAAATGCTTCTTTCCGCGTACGGCATCGCCGTCAATCCCACTGAAACGGCTAACGATGCCGGACATGCGGTGCAGATTGCGGAAACCATGGGCTATCCCGTGGTGATGAAAGTTCATTCACCGGATATCGTGCACAAGAGCGATATCGGGGGGGTCGTACTCGATATCCGGGATGCCCGGGGTGTTCGGACGGCATTCGATTACATTCGCGCCAATGTGACGGATCGGCATCCGGGAGCCTTTGCCGGCGTGAGCGTTCAGAAAATGCTGCCCCGTGGGGATTTTGAATTGATCGCAGGGGCCCGGAAAGACAAGGATTTCGGGCCTGTGCTGCTTTTCGGGACAGGCGGGGTGCTCACGGAGGTATTTAAGGATCGTTGCATTGGATTGCCGCCCCTGAACCGTTTGCTGGCCAGGCACATGATCGAAAAAACCCTGATTTGCCGGGTCCTGCGCGGATATCGCAGTATCGCGGCCGTGGATATGCTGCAACTGGAATCCCTGTTGATCCGGCTTTCACAGATGGTGACCGATTTTGCGGAAATTGCAGAGGTCGATATCAATCCCCTGTTGATCCATGGCGGCCGCATCATTGCCGTGGACGCCAGGGCGGTCGTCGCTCCATCGGCGGTTGAAGCCCCTCTCCACCTTGTCATCAGTCCCTACCCGAACCAGTATGAAGAGGAAATCGAGATCGAAGGTGCAGGGCGGCTGATGATTCGGCCCATTCGGCCGGAGGACGCCCCGCTTCTGGAAGATATGTTCAGCGTCCTTTCACCGGAGAGCGTGTACTTCCGGTTTTTCAATGTCATGAAAAGGTTGCCCCACCACATGCTGGCCCGCTATACCCAGATCGACTATGACAGGGAGATCGCCCTGGTGGCAATATCGGTATCCGGCAACTCGGAAAAGATGCTGGGGGTCAGCCGGGTGATTGCCGGCAGCAGCCTGAAATCCGCGGAGTTCGCCGTGGTGGTGGCCGATCAGTGGCAGGGCAGGGGCATCGGGGCTGCCCTGCTGGAGCGATGCTTGAATTTCGCCCGGGAAAAAAACATTGAAAATGTATGGGCAGTGGTGCTGCCGGGAAACACCAAGATGCTTGCCATGGCCAAAAAAATGGGCTTTGCCGTCAAGCACCATGACGGCAGCGGGGAATACAACCTGAGTCTTGATTTGACCCGATGGCGGCAGGAGGGGGATTTCCCTGCCGCGAAAAACGGCAAGTGATAGACGAAAGATACGGTATGCCGGCAGCGCGGAGCAAAAATAACCGATTGCCGGGTTCCCGGAAAAACCGGTGGACCTTCGACGGCCGGTTTGCCATAATCAGAGAGATGTCGGAAGGGAACCATTTGCAGGCCTGAACATCACTTTTGGACAGGGGCGCGGATATGGATAACGGCCACCAATTGATGAAGGACCAGTTGTTCTTCCGAAAGGAGCTGATGGAGCGCATCCAATGGTTTATCCTGCTCCGGTGGATAGCGGTGGTGCTGGGCCTGGCGGCAAGTTGGTCCGCTTATTTCATTGGCTACCCCATTGCCATATGGCCCGTTTCGGCCACGCTGCTGTTCTGTGCGGCATACAATGGGCTGTTCGCGGCCTGGCAGCGCCGCAAAACCAGCCAAACGGCGGATGCAAAAAACGCCGTCATATTTGCCCATGTTCATTTTACGCTTGATTTTATAGCGCTTTTCACCATCATTTTTTTCACCGGCGGTTTTTACAGCCCCATTGTCATCTTCATTTTCTTTCATATCCTGTTGACCGGCATCCTTTTGTCTCCGCCAAGCTGCTATGTATATTCCCTGATCGTCCTTGTGGTCATGGGATGCATGGTCGTTCTCCAGGCCACCGGGGTGCTGGCTGTGCCGCACCCGTTATTGGGGTATCCATTCGCGGAAGACGGGATCCGTTCAGCGGATGTCATCGGTGCATATTTAATTTTTTCTGCCGCCGTCATGGTCACGGCCTACCTGATCACTTCCCTGAAAACCAGCCTCCGGACCAAGGGGCGGGAGCTTTTGAGGATTTCAAGGGAACTCGACGGCAACATCACCAAGCTCAAAGCGCTCTATGAAATGGTCAAGGAAATGCATACGTGCACGGACCTCAAGGCGCTGGCGGATTCGGCCGCCAGAAACGCCGCTGTCATTATGGGCGTCAAAGCGTGTTCCATCAAGCTGTTGGACGACCAGCGCCGCCACCTGAAATTCATTTCCGCTTACGGTCTCAGCGGGCGCTATGTTGAAAAAGGGCCTATCCGGATAGAAAAAAGCCCGTTCAATTTACGGGTGATCGAGGGGGACCGCTTCAGCATTGGAAGCATCGACGAAAAAGACGCCTTTCAGTATCCCGAGGATATTCAGGAGGAAAACATTTCATCCATGATTTGTCTTCCCCTGAGGTCTGAAAAAATGATCATCGGTGTGTTCTGCGTTTACAGCGGTGTCCCGAATTTTTTTTCCGGATCGGATGTGGAATTTTTTTCCCTGATGGCGGATTTGACGGCCATCGGCATCGAGAATATCCGAAACCAGGAGAACAAGGCATGGTTTCTCAAAAAAGCCGCCCATCAGCTGCGCGCCCCACTTAATGCTGCCGTCAGCATGCTGGACATGCTGGATAAAGGCTACCATGGGCCGGTGGACCCCGGCCAGAAAGCGGTCCTCTCGCGGTGCAGGACCCGGATCAGCCTGTTGGGCAGCATGGTCGGGGATTTGCTTAAAATCGGCATCAAGCGTGCGGACCGCCAGGCATATACCGCTGACGCGGTTGATGTGAAAAAAAAGCTCAGGGAGGTCGCTGATTTTTATGAAGCCCGGGCTTCTGAAAAAAATATCCGGTTTGAACTGCAAATTGATGAGGCGATCCCGTCTATCCGTACCGACCCCCAACTGCTCGACGACCTTTTTTCAAACCTTGTCTCCAACGCCATCAAGTACACACCGGACGGTGGCGCTGTGTCCGTGGCACTGTCGCTGGATAAACGAAGCCATATCCTGCTGGATGTATCTGATACGGGCATCGGCATTCCGGACAATGATGTGTCAAATATTTTCAATGAATTCTATCGTTCCGAAAACGCCAGGGAGTATACCGAGCAGGG
>SKZX01000221.1 GCA_007127175.1 Desulfobacterales bacterium | reverse complement strand
GGTTTTGATGTCCATTCCGTCAATGGTGCTATGTCCGGAGGTGGCATCATACCGCCGGGTAAGAAGTTCCATCAGCGTTGTTTTGCCGCTCCCGGGCGGGCCCGCGATGCCTGTGGCGCTCCCTGCCGGGATCTCCAGGGAAAACGATTCGATGGCGCTGATGCCGGGATTGTCCGCAAAGGCAAAAGAAACATTTTCAAAGCGAATGCGGCCGCTTAGCGTGTCAACGGACCGTGCGTCCGGGTGGTCCCTGATTTCAGGTTCGGTTTCCATGATGGCGTTGATTCGGTCAAGGGAGGCCATTCCCCGCTGGATCAGGTTGGTAACCCAGCCAATGGCCATCATGGGCCACATGATCATATTGAGATAGCTGATAAATGCGACGAAGTCCCCTGGGGTGATGCGGGCGGTAATGGCCTGGCGCCCGCCAAAGACAATCACGATGGCCAGGCTGATGTTGGTAAAAAAAACCATCAGGGGAAAAAACAGGCCCGTGATGTTGACAAGCTTCAGGTTTTCCCGGATGTATTGCCGGGAGATATCCTCCAGCTTGCGCTGCTCGTCCCCCTCGCGGTTAAAGGCCCGAACGATTCGGATGCCGGCAAAGCTCTCCCGCACCATTTCGGTCATGTCGGAAAAAGTGGCCTGGACCCGGGTGTACATGCGGTGCATTTTTGCACCGAAAATCCGGGTAAAAAGGATGATCACCGGCATGGGGATCATGGCATAGGCCGTCAGTTCAGGATCGATATAGATCATGAACCCGATGGCAGCCGAGCCCAGAAAAATGGCATCGGTCAGGGCGACGACACCCATGCCGACGGCCATCCGGATATTGTTGATGTCATTTGTGGCATGGGCCATGAGATCGCCCGTTTTGGTGCGGTCGAAATAGGGGGCCGACAGGGCTTGGATATGGGAAAACAGGCGGTTTCTCAAGCCTTCTTCGACCACCCGGGAAGTGCCGATCAGCAGCCTTCTCCAGAAAAAGCGCAAAACAGCCATTGCAAGGGCGATTGCCATGATGTAAGCGGCGTAAGCGGCCAGCCTTGAGGCATCGAGATCAAGTGCGGCAAGGTCATCCACGGCCCACTTGACCACCCGGGGTATGAAAAGCTGCAGCACGTCCACAGCCATGAGGCAGAGGATGCCGGCTGCAATGAGCAGGCGCCGCTGGGCAAAATAGGGTTTTATCAGATATATCGATCGCATGTTTTTCATGTGTATACCGCTTGAGGCTTACTATGCCCCGGCCGGGGTGTAAAGTTTTTTTACCGGAACCCCGGCGGCTTAAGGGGACAGACTTCCAGTCTGTCTCCCGAATCGCTGCCGATACCCCCAGGGGACAGACTTCCAGTCTGTCTCCCGGGTCAAAACCGATACCTCCAAGTGAAAGCCTTCCAGTCTGGCTCTGGCGTGTGGGCATTTTTAGCCTTTACAGGTGACACCGGTCATCCCCGGAGGGGATACATAATATAGCCGGTGGTTTCAACCACCGGTTAATTGACGCAAAACAACCCGGAGTCCTGAAGGGACGACATATACCAGGCGACATATAACATATATACGGATGCCGTCCCTTCAGGACTCTGTGCATTTAATGCCAACACCATCCCGGTGGTTGAAACCACCGGCTACACGCTCATGCCCCTCCGGGGTATTAACCCATGCCCCTTCAGGGCATAAATATTGAATTTTTTTTGTTTACAGCTTATGGTAGAAGATAAAAATTATGTTGATTGAACCCTTTGTCAAAAAACATTCGCCCGATAACCTGTGACGCCTGATCGCGGGCCACCTGGAGCAAACAATCGAGAGACCCGAAAGACACCGATGAATTTTAAGACATTTGCGGATATACCCGGCGCTAAATATTTCCTGCCCGGTATTGCTGCGGTGCTGTTTACCCTCCTGCTTTTTTGTCAGGCGCCCCTTGCATCCCCGCCGGACGAGCCGGAAAGCCCCTCTCCGCGACCAGCCGTTTCCCGGAATGGCGATCCATACCTCGCACTTGAAGAATCTTTTCGCAGGGCTCTTTCTGTGGAGCAGGGAAAACTGGACTACCTGGCATCGAGGGCTTTGCGCACGGAATCCCATGCCGCTGAGCTTGCCGGGGTCTTTGCGGGCCACCAGGTGATGGTCGCCAATCATGCCGGCATGCTGGCAATGCCGGACGTCGATCTGCAAAGTCTTAGTTTGGCGCACAAGCGGCAGGCTGTCGAAATGGAGCATATCGAAAACCGGCTTTCCTCTTTGTCCGCAAGTATCCGCGAGTTTGAGAAAATGAAGGATGAAACCGGGGAGCAGGTGGCATTTTACTCCGGGCAGATCAAGGATTTAAAGGCCCAGCCGCCGGCCATGCCTGTTAACAAGGACCTTCTCGAACCCCTTGAGTCCCTTATGGACGTCCTTGAGAAAAAGCATGAAAAGCTTGACCTGCTCATCGATCATTACAGGTACTGGCAGGAACGCTACCTTGCATTGCTCAATGACATCAAGCGGCTTTCAACCCGTTTTGCCAATGCCATATCCGAAAGGGAGATGGAGCGCATACTGCAGCAGGAAGCCAGCCCCCTGATCCGGATCGCCCAGGGGGAACTTGCAGCTGATCTGGCCCGTTTTTCAGGGGAAATCCGTGAAATCATGTTCACACGGTTCTGGCATAAGCCGGATGATGTCCGGTGGGATGCCTATGCCATATTCCTGATTACGTTTCTGTCTTTTTTTCTCATATTGCAGGCATTGCTTTACTTGCTGGCCCGGTACCTGGGGATTGTCAAGG
>SKZX01000118.1 GCA_007127175.1 Desulfobacterales bacterium | reverse complement strand
TCTTTATCCGGTCGCTCCGGAACCCCATGATCTTGCGGATGTCGGCCGCCGTATAGTTCACCAGCCCGGTTGCCAGCCAGTTTTCACGCCCGTCATGGAGCGCAACGGGCGCACCGATGCCAAAATCCCCCACCACATCGACGATGCCGCTGGGAAGCAGGCTTTTCCCTTTCCGGATGATGGCCTCCACGGCACCGTCATCGAGCTTTAAAACGCCCTTGGGCTTGCGATGAAACGCAATCCAGCACTTCCGGTTGGAAAGCCGCTCCCGTGAGGGCACAAAAAAAGTGCCGGTCTCCCCTCCCGAAAACAGAACCTCCAGGATATCGTCCCTGGTGCCGTTTGCAATGACCATGGGTATGCCGGCCGACGTCACTTTCCGGGCGGCACGGATCTTTGAAAGCATGCCCCCGGTGCCCAGCACCCCGGGCAGACCGCTTGCAACCTTTTCGATTTCCCGGGTGATCTCCGAAACCATTGAAATTTTTACGGCATTGGGGTCTGTGCGCGGGTCGCTGGAACACAGCGCATCAATATCGGTCAGGTTGACCAGAATGTCCGCGTTCATCATGAGGGTGATCAGGGCGGACAGGTTGTCGTTGTCGCCGAACTTGATTTCCTCGACGGCGACCGTGTCGTTTTCGTTGATGATGGGCAGCACCTGCCACTCCATGAGGGTGTTCAGGGTGTTTCGGGCGTTCAGGTACCGCCGCCGGCTGCTGCTCAGGTCGTCGCCGGTCAGAAGGATCTGGGCCACCTTGTGCTGATGCCTCGAAAAAGCCACCTCATAGGTCCATATCAGGTCTGCCTGGCCCACTGCGGCCACGGCCTGCCGCTTGGGGATTTCATCGGGCCTTTTTTTCAGGCCGAGCTTCTTCTGCCCGCACGCCATGGCCCCGGACGATACCAGCAGAACCTCTCTTCCCGAGCCGATAAGCCAGGCAATCTGACGGCTCAGGCTGTCGACCCGGTCGGTATTGAGCCCGTACGGCCCGGTCAGCACACCGCTGCCGACCTTGATGACAACGCGCGCCGCTTTTTTGAAAAAGCTGTTCCGGTCAATCATCATGGCTGTTTTCTTTGGTTATAGCCCTTTGCAGGGCGTTCAGCAGAAGGTCAACGCCTTTTCCCGCTGCAGCGGAAATCCGGAAAACCGTGAGATCCCCGGCCGCCCCGACAAAAAGGTCTGCATTTATTTCTGCTTCCGGCAGATCGATCTTGTTTATGGCAACAATCTGCGGTTTTTGTGCCAGAAGCGGAGAAAAACCGGCAAGCTCCCGGTTGATTGCGTGATAATGGCCAAGCGGATCCTGGGGGTCAATGGCTGATCCGTCGATTAGATGAAGGAGAACGCCCGTTCGCTCCACATGTTTCAGAAAACGGGTCCCAAGGCCTGCGCCCGCATGGGCGCCTTCGATCAGACCGGGTATGTCCGCTGTGACAAACGGTTCACCGCGACCGGCTTGGACAACGCCCAGCACAGGGCTTAACGTGGTAAAAGGATAATCGGCGATTTTCGGCCTGGCTGAGGAAATTCTGGAAAGAAGGGTTGACTTGCCGGCATTTGGAAACCCGATGATGCCGACATCGGCAAGGAGCTTGAGCTCCAGCTTGAGAGAGAAAGTTTCGCCCGGGGTCCCCGGCTGCGCGTACCGGGGCGCCCGATTGGTGGATGTGGCGAACCTGCGGTTTCCCCGGCCGCCCATGCCGCCCCGTGCCACAACCTTTGTCTGGTTGTCATGGACAAAATCGCATACGAGATCCCCGGTTTCAGCGTTCGTTATCACGGTGCCGGGAGGGACGTCAATCACGAGGTCTTCGCCTTTTTTGCCGGTTTTCTGCCGCCCCTGGCCGTGTCCGCCGTCCGAGGCGCTGAAATCTCTTTTGAAGCGAAAGCTGTAAAGGGTTCTCCGGCGGACGGTGGCGCGAACGATCACGTTGCCGCCGTCCCCGCCGTCCCCGCCGTCAGGCCCCCCCCGGGGAATATACTTTTCACGGCGGAAGCTGACGCACCCCCGTCCACCGCTTCCGGCGGATACGGTGATCAGTGCCTCGTCAATGAATTTCACGCTGCGGCGTATACGCTGACTTTTTTCCGGGAACGCCCTTTCCGTTCATAGGCCACAACGCCATCGATGGTTGCGAACAGGGTATAATCCTTTCCCATCCCGACATTTTCACCCGGATGAATTTTCGTTCCAAGCTGTCTCACCAGTACATTGCCGGCCCGCACTGTCTGTCCGCCGAAGCGCTTGACGCCGCGCCGCTGGCCGTTGCTGTCCCGGCCGTTTTTCGAGCTGCCGCCCGCTTTTTTATGTGCCATTTTTCAATACCTCGTATAAAAAATCTATCTGTTCAATATCGGTGGTTTTCCGCCCGACTGTCCGGCTTTCCCGAAACCAAAGGGCATGACGGTTGTCACTGTCGACACCGCGGATTGCCGGTTCCCCGCAGATCAACTGTTGACGATTTTGTCAATCTTGATAGCGGTGAAGGGCTGCCGGTGCCCCTGTTTTCTCCGGTACCGCTTTCGGCGCTTGTACTTGAAAACAAGGATTTTTTTGGCCTTGTCCTGCTCGACAATACTGGCATTGACCATGGCATTGTCCACTACCGGTGTGCCGATGGTCACGTCGTCGCCTTCGGAAAGCATCAGGACCCTGTCCAGGGAAACCGCATCACCGACATCCCCCGCGATTTTCTCTATCCGAAGGATATCCCCTTCACTCACTTTATATTGCTTGCCGCCTGTGGCAATAACAGCATACATAATTTCCCCCCCTGGTTTCTCGTTAAATTATAAAACAAG
>SKZX01000032.1 GCA_007127175.1 Desulfobacterales bacterium | reverse complement strand
TCCCGCCTTTTTGTTCCTTCTGATATTCTTTGTTGCAGGCTTACGCATGCTAAGCGGACTAAGGGTGTTGCCCATCCGGAAAACAATTTCATACTCAATTTTTTTTATTCTCTGGACCTCTGTATTTCTGGCTTTCGTTGTACCGGAAGGAGAACTCCTTATACTGGGGGGTATATTCGGCTATGAAAGCAAAGTATGGCTGAACGGCCTCCTTGGTGCAATAGGCACTGCATTCCTGCTGCTTTTCACAATTGGCACATTCATAATACTGGTATTTAACCCGGTATTCAGGTCAGTAAATCCTTTGCAGGTTGATGCAGAAGATCCGTCAGTGATTGAACAGGACAATATGGAGGATCCAGAAGGGAATACAGAAGAAGAGACAGAAAATGAAGCCATCGCGGATGAGATTGAAATGGAATCAGCCCTGCCGGATAAAAATGAAAAAGAGAATGGAGATGATCCGGAATGGGAGATCGAACTGCCGGAACCCGGGGGTAAGGTATCCGGCAGCGATTACCAGGAGATCGATGATCCCTATGCCGGTAATGGTGATGATATGCCTGACCTCTCACATCTTGGTAAATATGACCCCACACTCGACCTCCCCCATTTCAGGCTACCGGACCTTTCGCTCCTGGACGACCGGGGGTCAGGGACAATACAGATAAACAAACAGGAGCTAGAGGGAAACAAGAACAGGATACTTGAAACGCTAAGGAATTACTCCATTGAGATAGACAGGATAAAGGCAACCGTGGGGCCTACTGTAACTCTTTACGAGATAGTGCCGGCGCCCGGGATCAGGATATCCAAGATAAAAAACCTCGAGAATGATATCGCGCTGAGCCTTGCAGCTCTTGGAATAAGGATTATTGCTCCGATACCGGGCAGGGGAACCATAGGGATAGAGGTTCCCAACAGCAATCCCGAGATTGTCTCCATGCGATCGGTTCTCAGCAGCGAGCGCTTTCGTAACACTTCATACGAGTTGCCAATCGGACTGGGAAAGACCATTGCCAACGAGACCTTTATTGCCGACCTTACCAAGATGCCCCATTTGCTCATGGCGGGAGCTACCGGACAGGGAAAGTCTGTAGGATTGAATGCCATCTTAACCTCTATTTTATATAAGAAACACCCCGCATATGTTAAATTCATTCTTATTGACCCAAAAAAGGTTGAACTAAACCTTTTTTCGAAGATTGAAAGGCATTTCCTTGCCAAGTTGCCTGACGCAGAGGAAGCCATCGTTACTGAAAACCGTGAGGTGATTCGCACCATCAACTCATTGTGTCTTGAGATGGACAACCGCTATGACCTTCTAAAAGACGCACAGGCACGCAACATCAAAGAATACAACGCAAAGTTTGTGGCACGCCGTCTAAATCCCAACGAAGGCCATCGCTTTTTGCCCTACATAGTGCTTTTCATTGATGAGTTTGCCGACCTGATCATGTCGTCGGGCAAGGAAATGGAGCTTCCAATTGCACGCCTTGCCCAGCTTGCCAGGGCGGTCGGAATTCACTTAGTGATCGCGACGCAACGACCCTCCGTTAACATCATCACCGGAACCATAAAAGCGAACTTCCCCGCCCGCGTTGCATTCAGAGTAACGTCTAAGGTCGATTCCAGGACCATTCTCGACAGCTCCGGCGCTGACCAGTTGATTGGCCGTGGCGACATGCTGCTATCAACCGGAAGCGACCTGCTTCGCCTGCAATGTGCCTTTATCGACACCCCGGAAATAGAAAGAATAACTGAATTCATCGGCTCCCAAAAAGCATATCCAGACGCATTTCACCTGCCCGAATACTTCGAAGACGATACAACAGCCTCCGAGTCAATAGACCCCGAAGACAGGGACGAGCTTTTCGAAGATGCAGCCAGGATTGTTGTGGCAACGCAACAAGGCTCTACATCACTTATCCAGAGAAAATTAAAACTTGGCTACAACCGCGCAGGAAGAATCATCGACCAGCTGGAAGCAGCAGGCATAGTTGGGCCATTCGAAGGAAGTAAAGCCAGGGACGTGCTCATCAAAGACGAAGTGAGTTTGGAACAGATTTTGCGAAAAGACGATTAGATGAGTCAGGAGATGGAAAAAAAGAAACAATAAAATTGCCTCTCTACGTCGAATCTTAACCCTCAACCCCGAATTCTGCAATATAAAACATTATAAACAGATGAAGCCATACATGATCTGCATAGTTAGCTTGCTCATTTTAACTGGAAGCGCAAACGCAATGAGCGATCCACCAAAGAACTATGAAGAAAAAGCGATCGAAATTCTCACCAAAACCAGCAATGTGATCAAATCATATGATGCACTTTACCTGGAATTTGAATACATATCCTCAAGCTCTTCCATGGAGCTTTTTGACGATGTAAAGGGCTTTATCTACATGAGCGGAGATAAGTATTACATCCAGTCGGGCGACATGCATTTCATCTCTGACGGGGTGTTGGCATGGACATTTCTTGAAGATGTAAATGAAGTTCACATCAGCTACTTAGAAGACACTGAGGGAGCAATCACACCGCTCTCCCTGGTTCAAAACTTTGAAGAAGAGTTCAAACCCCTGTGGCTTCGGCGAGAAACTCACGAAGAAGGAGAGGTCTTGGAAATTATTGACCTTGTACCCATCGATCATCATCCCTTCCAAAAATATCGCCTGGCTATATCTAGCGAAAACAGTCATGTTGTATACACTGTGGCCTATGACTCGCATGGGGGTACCTATACTTACCTGGTCACTGATTTAATGATCAACCCGGAAATCCCTGACGGTTTATTTTCTTTCGAACCG
>SKZX01000169.1 GCA_007127175.1 Desulfobacterales bacterium | reverse complement strand
GCGGGCTCGCAGATGTAAAGCCCGCATACCTGAGCGTGCTCATGTGCTTGTGGATGTCAGACGGCATGGATGAGACCCTTGGCAAGCTCGGCAGCGAAGACGGAATGCGGCTTGTGGACCTGGGGCGGTGCGCCGGGCTTGAGCCCTCCACCATGACGGGCCTTGTTGACCGGATGGAGCGGGACGGCCTTGTTTACCGGGCCAATGATCCCAATGACCGCCGGTCGCAAAAAGTCAACCTGACAGAAAAAGGCCTTCATATCCGCGGTCTTGTGTTCAGTGCGGTCGCCCGGATGCTGGCGCAGGCATTTGCCGGCATTGAACCGGATCAGATGGGAATCGCCCAGAAGGTTCTCACCCAGGTTTTGGTGAACACGAAAAAAGGGAGCATTTAGCGATGGGAAAAAGCAATGTTATCGGGTTCGCTTGCGCCTACACCCCTCTGGCGCTGATTCATGCATCCGGTTTTATGCCCTGCCGCATTCTGCCGGTTGAGGATTGCCCGGACCAGGCCGCCCAACTGCTGCACGACAACCTTTGCCCGCATGTCAAGCGGCTTCTTGACCGCGCCATGAGCGGCAACCTGCCCGAGCTTGCAGGGATGATATTCATGAACAGCTGCGACGCCATGCGCCGCCTCTATGATGCATGGCAAATCGTACGGCCAGGCGATAAAGCGATTCTTGTGGATCTCCCTGTCACGGCCTCGGAAAGTGCCGTTGGGTTTTTTTGCGCTGAACTGAAGCGGGTTGCAGGCGTTCTTGAAACCTGGGGGGGCACCGCCATCACCCGCGATAAACTGGCAGGCAGCATCCGGCTTTACAATCAACTGGCTGAAAATTTCAGCAAACTGAGGCAAGCGGTGCAAAACGGCGGCATTAATAACGGCCCGGTTGTGCTGCAGGAAGCCTGTAACATGGCATCCTGCGAAGCGCCGGAAAAAGCGGTCGGCCAACTGGAAGCGCTTCTTGCGGACACCGGAGTAATGCAGCCGGACGACGGGGTCCCGGTTTATCTGTTTGGCAACATGCTGCCGGAACCGGCGGCTTTTGCCCTGTTTGAAGCGTGCGGGGCAAGGATCATCGGGGAGGACCTCTGCACGGGCTCACGGCTGTTCAAGGCCATCGAAGCAGACAAAGACGGGGATATTTTTCTCGACCTGGCAGCGGGCATCCTCAGGGGCAGGCCCTGCGCCCGGACTTTTGAAGGATCACAGCCGGGCCGCCTGGCCGGTGATATTGTCGAAGAAGCAAAAAAACAACAGGCCCGGGGGGTGATCGGTTACACCGTCAAGTTCTGCGATCCGTATATCGCAAGGCTGCCGAACATCAGGGAAGCATTGAAGAATGGCGGCATTCCGTTTCTCTTTCTGGAAGGGGACTGCACCATGCGATCCGTAGAGCAGCAGAAGACAAGAATTGAAGCGTTTATCGAAATGTTGAGGTGACCGCCATGATGATGGAATATTTTTCAAATCTTGAAGCCGGATTACAGGCGGCCATCAACGATGGCAATGCCAGTCCGCGCAAACACTATGCCCTGGAAGTCGCCCGTCTGGGGAAACGCCTGTATTCCGGGCAGGACAAGGTCGCCTGGTGCGGCATCACAGCACCTTTTGACCTTCTGGGCACCATGGGCGTCACATCGTGTTTTGTGGAGTTTATCGGCGCCATGGTTGCTTCAACAGGAACCGCCGGCACCTTCCTGGAAGAAGCCGACCATATCGGCTATTCTTCGGATGCGTGCAGCTACCACCGTGCCGTATCCGGGGCGGCGATCAAGGGGCTGATGCCGGCGCCGGCGTTTCTGATCGGAACAACCAATCCGTGTTCCGGCGGTCTGGCGGTGCTGGAGAACCTTGCCGCCCAATTCCGGAAAAAGCTGTTTGTTCTTCACATTCCCCAGGATGAATCCGGGGGGAATGTCGCCTATCTTGCAGACCAGATGCGGGATATGGCAGGCTTTGTATCCGATCTGACCGGGGTCTCACTGGATACCGGCAGGCTGAAGGAAGCGATCGGGCATACCAATGCGGCCCGGCATGTCATGAACGAAGTCTATGACCTTGCAAAAACCGTCCCCTCGCCGGTGACAAACAGGGATTTGAGCAATTTCGGCATTGTCATGGCGCTTTTTCTCGGCACGGAGGCTTCCGTTAGGGTTGCAAAGGCCTACCGGGATGAGTTTGCCCGTCGGATCAGGGAAAGTTCGGCAAACGGGTCGAATGAAAAATTCCGGCTCCTGTGGATACAGAACCGGGTTCAGTTTAAAAACCCCATTGAAAAACACCTTGCTGAAAGCTGTCAGGCCACGATTGTCGTTGATGAACTCAATGACATCAACTGGGCGCCCATTGATCCGGACAATATTTTCGAGGGGCTTGCCAGGCGTTCCATTTCCATCCCGTTTAACGGCACCATCCGGAACCGCGTCAAGCACCTGCAGAAACTCGCAATGGACTACAAGGTCGACGGGGCAATCAACCCGTGCAACTGGGGCTGTCGCCAGGGGACCGGCGCCCGGGGGTTGATTGACGAGGGGTTGCGGGCGATTGGCGTGCCGGTCCTCAACCTGGAAATGGATTGCGTTGACTCCCGCAAGTTCACCGAAGGACAGTTTCTGACCCGGATCGAGGCGTTTGTCGAGATGATGGACAGCAGAAAAGCATAGGAGACCCACAATAAAACTATAGATCAAGGAGTTATCATGACGCTGCAACAATGGCACCCCGGCACACTTCTGGAGACGTCCGGTTATTTTTGGAAAACAGGGACGCTCCACGCGGGCGTCAAGCTCGACGTGTTTACCGTT
>SKZX01000106.1 GCA_007127175.1 Desulfobacterales bacterium | reverse complement strand
TCATGGCCTACTTCGGCGTCACCGAGGTGGAATGGGACCGTTGGCGCTGGCATGTCAGCCATATCATACGCGACGCCGACACGCTAAAGCGCCTGATCCGCCTCACCGATGCGGAATATGACGCTGTAAAACGGGCCCGCCGGCACAAGATTCCTTTCGGGATTACGCCTTACTACTTGTCCCTGCTGGATTTCCAGGCCCATCGCCGCCACGATGCGGCGCTCAGGGCCCAGGTCATACCCAGCCAATACTACGTCGATCAACTGGTCAAGGCCAAGGACTCCAATGAATGCTCCATGGATTTCATGCTGGAAAGCGACACTTCCCCGTTGGAAGGGATCACGCGGCGCTATCCCATGATCACGATTTTAAAGCCCGTCACCACCTGCCCGCAGATCTGCGTGTACTGCCAGCGCAACTGGGAAATCGAGGATGTCTACTCCAGGGGCGCGTTTTTGGCCCCGGAAAAAATGGATGAGGCCCTGAAGTGGATTGCCCGCACGCCGGAGATCCGCGAAGTGCTCATTACCGGCGGCGACCCGCTTTTGCTCACGGACCGGAAAATCGAGCAGATCCTGACCCGTCTGGCCCGCCTGCCGCAGATCGACCGGATACGGATCGGCACCCGGACGCCGGTCACGCTGCCCCAGCGCATCACCGAAGCCCTGGTCAAGTCCGTCGGCCGCTTTCATCTGCCCGGCAAACGCGAGGTGGTCATCGTCACCCATTTCGAGCACGCCTACGAAGTGACACCCCAGGCAATGGAAGCGGTTCAAAAGTTTCGCCGCAGCGGCATGGACGTCTATAACCAGCTGGTTTACACGTTCTACAACTCCCGGCGCTTTGAAGCCGTGGCCCTGAGAAACCTGCTGCGCCTCATCGGGGTGACGCCCTACTATACATTCAATACCAAGGGCAAGGAGGAAACCGAGGACTACCGGGTGCCCATCCCCCGCCTGCTCCAGGAACAGAACGAGGAGGCGCGCTTGATGCCAGGCATGGTTCGCACCGATGAGATCGTGTTCAATGTCCCACGGCTGGGAAAAAACTACCTGCGGGCGGGGCAGCATCACGACGTGATCGCCATCTTGCCTGACGGCTGCCGAATGTATGAATTTCACCCCTGGGAAAAGAAACTGTCCCTGGTGGACACCTACATCTACAAGGATGTGTCCATCTATGACTACATGCAGCGGCTTGCGGCGGCCGGGGAAGACCTGGCGGATTACCATACCATCTGGTACTACTACTGATGGCACGAAAAGGAGCAGGGGAATGAAGCCGAACAATAAAATCGGCCTGGCGCTGGGCGGCGGGGCCATTCTCGGGGCCGCCCATATCGGCGTTTTAAAGGCGTTTGCGGAGGAGAACATCCCCGTCAGCGCCATCAGCGGGACCAGCATCGGGGCTCTGGTGGCCGCTTTGTATGCCTTTGACGTTTCACTCGATGAAATCGAAAAAATCGCCATGGATCTCGACTGGCTGGACATCTCCGGTTTTGCATTCTCCCGGCTGGGTCTACTCACCAATGAAAAGATGGGTAAAAAAATCAAGGACGTCCTTGGAGAGGTTCAATTCAGTGATGCCCGGATTCCTCTGTCCGTGATCGCAACCGACGTGGGCCGTTTTGAAAAGGTCGTCCTGGATTCCGGGGATGTGGCCCGGGCCGTTATGGCCAGCGCCAGCGTGCCGGGAATTTTCATTCCTGTTGAAATCGACGACCGCATGCTGGTGGACGGCGGCCTCATGGAAAATGTGCCCATCTCGCCGCTTCAGAACAAGGCCATGGATATTATCGTTGGCGTGGACCTCAATGCCGGCCGGAAATTCAAGAACCCTGAAGACCTGATCGATGTGCTGCTCAACGCCATCGATATCGCCATTGACAATGCCACGCGCATTCAGACGCAGAAGGTTGACCTGTTGATCACACCGGCCTTGTCGGCCTACAATCGAACGGACACGGAATGCATACGTGACCTGATCAGGGAAGGGTACACGGCGGCCCGGGGCCGTTTAGCGCCGCTGAAGGTTTGAACGGATTTTGGGTGCACCGGGTATCCCCTTCAAAAAGGCGCAAGCACCATGGTTTTACCCTTGAGCCAGCCTTGAGGGATTTAAGCATCTTCAGGGCAGGTCAATGTTTCTGGTTGCCCCTGCGTGTGAACAGGGCATAGAGCACCGGCAGCAGGATCAGCGTCAGAACGCCCGAAATGAAGATGCCGCCCATGGATGCCACACCGATGGCATTGCGGAGTTCCGCGCCGATGCCCCGGCTGATCGCCAGCGGCATCATGCCCAGCACCGCTGCGATGGTGGTCATGATGATGGGGCGGAAGCGTTCGCAGGAAGCCGTGATCATGGCCGTGTGGCGGGGAATGCCAAGGGCGACGTTTACGTTGAACTTGTCGAGGATCAAAATGGCGTTGTTGACCACGATGCCTGCCATCATGATCATTCCCATGATGACGAAAATATCCATCGGCAGGCCCGTCATATAGAGCGACCACATCACACCGATCAGCGCCAGGGGCAGGGATATGAAAATCATCACCGGCTGTCGGAATGATTCCAGGATGGCCCCGAGGCACAGGAATATGAGAATAATGGCAATCAGCATGGCCTCGGCCATCTGTTGCTGCCCTTCGGTCATGACCTCGTATTTTCCCACAAACCTGAAATCATAACCCGGGGGGAGCGTCCGGGCCTCACCGATGGTGGATGTGATCTCCGCCACGGCCGTCCCCAAAGGCTTTCCTGCTTCCAGGTTGGCAAACACCTTGGAGATGCGCTGCTTGTTCTTGCGGGTGATC
>SKZX01000264.1 GCA_007127175.1 Desulfobacterales bacterium | reverse complement strand
GTTCCGGCATCAATAAATGCTTTGGACGCCTGTATCGCCAGGCGATTGTCCGCTTCATGAATTCTGGGCATATTGAGCAAGTGATGAAAACACCGGACAAACGCTTCACCCAGGGTTTGCAGCTCAAGGCTGTCATCCTTCGTTTTTATCCCATCACGATTCATCGGCCCCTTGCCCGCTTGAAATGTCGGCACACGATCTTCGGATGGTCGGCCATGGACTTCTTTGTGCTTTTCTGACCGCCATTGCCGCTTCCTCACCCGGATGCTGCAACAATCCGGCTATGGCCCCCTGGCGATGGATGGACCGCAGTTTTCCCAGCCGCCAGGGGCTGCCGAAAAGCTGTTTTAACATAAAATCGAGTGCAACGCTGGAGGCGGCCCGCCCAAGCGCTTTATACAGCATGGCAACCTGCTTTGCGTGCTCCGGAGAAAATTGCCGGGTTCGGATAAATTCCATTATAGCGTTTTCCGCTCCCTCACCGGATTGTAAGGCCATGAAATGGCCGATCGCTTCCTGAACAGCTTCGTCGTCATCCAGGATAAACGGCAGGATGTGCTTGTAGGGCGGGGGTTCAATCATGGTGAGCGCCTTTACGGATGCCCGCCTGAGAACAACATCATCACTGCCGGCGCACTCCATGACGATCGGAATATGGTCGGTTTTGCCAAGACGGCTCAGCATCATTATCGCTTTTCCGGCCACGGCGGGCGAATCGCTTTTGGCAACCATATACAGTGGGCGGGAATCTTTTGATGCGTGGTGCATGATCGCACGGTTGACATGATTTCTGATCGTCACCGATGATATGCGCAGACTCATCGGCACCATGCTGACGATGCTTTCCGGTGACAGGCGCTTGAGCATCGATTCAAGATCGTTTAACGTATCCGTATCGTGGTCGCTGAGCTTTTTTAAACACCCCGGCAGGGACCCCAGTATGCGGGGGCTGGAAACCATCATCAGAAAATCATCCAGCAGGGAAAGCGCCCAGTGGTTGCCAACCCGGAACCGTTCATAAATATTGTTGAAATTCAGCATGAAACGATCCACCAGGGAAAATTCGCAACGGGACAGGGTCCGCTTGAAACATTCGATGATCACCGTCAGTACGCTGGAAAAGTCTTCCCGGTTACGCTGCTCTCCCAGGATTACCAGGAACACGTCAAAAACATCCTGATCGAAGGTCCGCTGATTTTCATCGTTGACCATCTGCCGGGTGACCGCCAGTTCCTCCGGAGAAAGTTCCCAGAGACGCGCTGCCTTCTCATTGATCCCGATCACGCCGTTATCCTCTTCCCTGATGGCGGCATCGGCTGTGGGGACTGATTCTACGGGTGCTTTTCCCCTGACCGACAAACTGGACAGATCCAGCAGCGCTTCCTTTTCCAGCAGCTCTTCGTTGATTGAATATTTTACGCCCCCAAGGCGGGCCTCCCACAGATCGGTCACGATATCGCCTTCGGTGCTGTCCTCCAGAAGGCTTCGACGGCTGAGGATCTTTATAAACGCTTCGTAGTCATCATGACGGATATTGTCTGAAAACGCGAGGTATTGAATGCCGTCCCGGTAGCATTTATAGGCCAGCTCCCTGTGGCGCTCACTATTCCGGAACACGTTTCTGCCCCGGTAATGAAAGTGGGTTTTTTCAATGCCGATTACAAAACTGCCATACTGATCGACGAAAGACGCCAGCATTGCGTAGGCTTCCTTGACGGACTGGCTGGCAATGGCATGGTTTTCCGGGTAAAAAGAAATGTTCTTGACGGCCAGAACCAGTTTATCCCCCACCTGAGCTGCATCACGCAGCTCAAGGGGCAGAAGCCTTCCCTGGGGGTCACCGATCTCTGGCGTTGAGCCACGAATGGGATCTGTTTCAGACGCATTCATATATACATATAAACTCTCAAAAGAAACATTGGCCCATACCGGTGTAATGGCATTTTCATGGCCAGAAGCGGCCTGCATAATGGCCAGCAGGCCATGGGCGAAGATTGAAGACCATTATTATCAAAAATGCTGACGCATTGTAATAATTATTGTATCTTTGAACAATAAAATATCAAGCATATCGAAAAAAAAGGCCCGGCAATCTTTTTCAGGAAGGCCTTTCATCCCTTGAATGACCGGATCATGTTTTGCAGAAATCTATTTTTTACATCTTTTTCGCTTTGTTTGTCGTTTTGGCGCCGCTGCCCGGAACGGAAACAGCAAGCGCGGAAAAACGTCCCCTTTGGGAGATCGGGCTGGGCGTCGCCCCCATTACCATGCCACCCTACCGCGGATCAAAAAGCCAAACGTTTTTTCCGGTGCCAATGCCTTATATTGACTACAGGGGGTCGTTTCTGCGCATTGACCGGGAGGGCATTCGCGGGCTGCTGTACGACAGTGAGCGCATCCGTCTTGATTTCAGCGGCGACGGCGCCATTCCCGCTGCAACGGACGAAGACGGACCCCGGCAGGGCATGCCGAACCTTGACCCGGTGGTGGAGTTCGGGCCTTCCATCAATATCGTTGTTCACCAAACCAACGATGCCAGACTGCGAATACGGCTTCCCATACGCGCGGCCCTGACATCGGATTTCAGGACCATCGACCATGCCGGATGGAAAACACACCCGCATCTGGGGTTAGACATAAAGGAGATGGTTCACGGCTGGAATGCCGGCGCGTCCATCGGATTGTTGTTTGCCGACAGGGATTATCACGGCTTTTACTACGATGTACCCGATCGGTATGCCACGGCATTCAGGGAGCGCTACAAGGCCGGTGGGGGATACAGCGGCATATCCATGATGCTCACGGCAAGCCGCCGCTT
>SKZX01000119.1 GCA_007127175.1 Desulfobacterales bacterium | reverse complement strand
GGCCACAGGGCGCTGGCGTCCGCTTCGCCAAGAGCTATCAGCAACCCCCTGCAATTGTTGCCGTGGGCAGCACCGACCCATCCCCCAACGGAATTGGTCATTTTTATAGCCATCTGCCCTCATTCAGCCGTTCCAGCTATTCTTTCCGCTTATCAAATCATGACACACCGGTGTCTCCCGGGAGAAATTGTCTTTTTATAAAATGGCAGGCAGATGCTTCGACCCGCAGACTGGCAGCCTGTCCCCTGGGGTTTGGACATTTGACCGCGTTCAATCCCCGGAGGGGATATGGATTTTAGCCGGTGGTTTCAACCACCGGTATGGGTATGGGTATATAAAAACACCGAGTCCTGAAGGGACGACATTCAAGATATATCGTCCCTTCAGGACGCCAAAACAACCATTGCTATTACCATTTCCGGTGGTTGAAACCACCGGCTATATTATGTATCCCCTCCGGGGATGACCGGGGCCACCGGCAAAGGCAAAAAACACCCTAACGCCAGAGACAGACTGGCAGCCTGTCCCCTGGGGGGTATGAAAACCCGACCCCGACCCCGAGAGACTGAATTGCCTTGCATATAATGATCTGAAAATTGTCTCTCGATACGATACCGATTTCGATTGCCCGACAAAGAGATTGAACCAGAATCCAACTTTGGCGATGGGTTCTTTACAGGGGTTGATATGGGGTCGCATGGTGATGACCCTGCCAGCCCGAAACCAATCCTTGTGTCTATACTCACTTACATGGTATATTTTTTGTTTAATATGAATACATATCAAAATCCGGCGCATTTCAAAAACAAAGGTTCACATATAATCCAACAGCAACGGAGAAATCGATTTTATGCATCCGACAGACCCTTATAATCCCGATCTTGAAACCGGCAGCCGTGTAGGCGGTTACGTTGTTGACAAAATAATTGAGCTGCCTGAAATTGCAGCATTTTGCTATGAACTGACACACGAGGCCACCGGGGCGGGCCATATTCATATCAGCCGGCCGGATTCGGAGAACGCATTTGCCGTGACGCTTAAGACCGTTCCCCGCGATTCCACCGGCGTCGCCCATATCCTTGAGCACACCGCCCTCTGCGGATCAGCGAAATACCCGGTTAAAGACCCTTTCTTTTCAATGATCAAACGAAGCCTGAACACGTTCATGAACGCCCTCACCGCATCTGACTGGACCATGTACCCGTTTGCCACCCAGAACCGGAAGGATTACTACAACCTCATGTCCGTATACCTGGATTCCGTTTTTTACCCAAGGCTTGATCGGTTGAGCTTCATGCAGGAAGGTCACCGCCTGGAAGTCGAGCCGGACGGGGAAGCGCCGGACGGTTTACGGCTGGCCTTTAAAGGGGTTGTCTACAACGAAATGAAGGGGGCCATGTCGTCTCCGGACCAGGTCATGGGCCGCTCCATATTGAACGCGCTCTACCCGGACACGACCTACAGCTATAATTCAGGGGGGAAACCCGAGGACATACCAACACTGACCCATGAAGACCTCATTGAATTTCACCGGCATCATTACCATCCCAGCAATGCCTTTTTCTATACCTACGGTGATTTTCCCCTCATAGATCATCTCCGCTTCATCGAGGAGGCCATTTTATCCAATTACAGCAGCATGAACCCGGATACCGAGGTGGCCTCCCAAACCCGCTGGGAACAGCCCCGGACCGCCACTTATTATTATGCAGCGGACCCGGCCGATGATTTGGGGAAAAAAAGCCAGGCGTGCGTCGCATGGCTTGGGCCCGACATTCGGGACGCTTATGAAGTGCTTGTGATGACGGTTATTGAACAGGTGCTGATGGGCAATTCCGGTTCGCCCCTGAGAAAAGCGCTGATCGATTCCGGCCTTGGAAGCACCCTAAGCGACGGGTCCGGATATGATTCCGAAAACAAGGACACGATGTTTGCCTGCGGACTCAAGGATACGGCGGAAGACGCAGCGGCAGCCATAGAAAAAATTATTTTTGACGTACTGAGGGAACTGGCAGACAAAGGCATCGACACCAGACTGATTGAAACAGCCCTTCACCAGATCGAATTTCACCGCAAGGAGGTTTCCAATGTGCCTTTTCCCTATGGGCTGAAGCTGCTTCTGAGGTTCTGCGGGGACTGGATTCATCACGGCGACCCGGCAACCACCCTTCAGTTTGAATCCCTCCTGGAGCGCTTTCACAGGGAACTTGATGCCGGCGGACTCCTTGAAAGCCGGATCAGCCGCTACCTTTTGGACAACCCGCACCGGGTGCTGATCACCCTGCTGCCTGACCCGGACCTCGCCAGGCAGCAAGACGAACGCGAACAGGCTGAACTTGAAAGACGCCGGGCAAGCCTCTCTGAAGCGGACGTCCGAAAAATCATCGAAGATGCCGAAAAACTGGCACTGCGCCAGAATGAACAGGAAGACCTGTCCTGCCTGCCAACGCTTTCGCTTGAGGACATTTCTCCCGATATCAACACGGTATCCGAAAGCAGGGTCATCTTGGATGACGCAATCTTCTGCTACGAACAGCCCACGTCCGGAATTTTATACTACAACGCGGTTTTGGGGCTCAAGCCCTTGCCGGTCGACCTGCTGCCCATGGTTCCGTTTTTCTGCCACGCATTCACCCGCATGGGCTGCAAGGATATGGACTACGTCGAGTTGGCAAGACGAATTGACCAGTACACCGGCGGCATGGGGGTGACCGTCTCTGCGGGCAGCAGTTTCCACGGAAATGAGGACGCCTGCATACCCATGGTAACGCTTTTCGGCAAAGCACTGTCCAGAAATACCGCCAACATGCTTGACCTTTTGGACAACCTGCTGTGTGAGCCGGATTTTTCAGACCTCAAGCGGCTCAAAACCCTTTTACTGGAGGTGCGCTCGGACATGGAGTCATCGGTGGTTCACAACGGCCACCGCCTGGCCATCTCCCTTGCTGCCAGGAATTTCTCAACCGCCAGCGCCCTTAATGAAACGTGGCATGGTATTCACCAGTTGCGGTTCATCAAAGAAATTACCGAAGACCTTTCGGAAGACAAGCTTAAGGCCGTCTCCCTGGACCTGAACCGCGTGGCAGGATTTCTTTTCAAGAAAAACAATATCAAAACGGCGCTGGCCGGTGAAGCACCCGACATTGACACGGCGGCCACGATGGTTCAATCAACCTGCAACCGCCTTGAAAACGGCCCGAATGCGGGATTTGCCCCCCCCCCCTATCCCCCTTCACCCACCATCCCCTATGAAGGATGGGCCACATCGACCGCCGTGTCTTTTGTTGCCCAGGCGCTGCAGACCAATCGATTGAACCACGAAGATGCGCCTGCGCTGGCCGTGTTGAGCAAGCTGTTGAAGTCCATGTACCTGCACCGGGAGATCAGGGAAAAAGGCGGGGCATACGGCGGTTTTTCCATTTACCAGCTTGAAAACGGCCTGTTTTATTTCGGATCCTACAGGGACCCCCATATCGAAAACACGCTTTGGGTCTATGATGCGGCCTGCGAATTCATTGAAAGCGGCCATTACAGCGAATCCGATATCATGGAAGCGATCCTGCAGGTATGCTCGGACATCGACCACCCGGACCCGCCGCAGAACGCCGCACGAAAACATTTTTACCGCAAGCTGATCGGCCTGACCGATGACATGCGCAGGAACTTCAAGGAAAAACTGCTGAAGGTGGACATGCAGCAGGTAAAACGCGCTGGATACCGGTATTTTGGGCAAAAAGAAACCCCTGCCGGCGTGGCGGTCATATCGAGCGAGGAAAAGCTCAATGCCGCCAATGAAAAACTGGGTGGAAAAATCAAGATATACCGGATTTAAAACAAGAATTATAAAGCTGCTTCAAAACCCATGATAGGGTTTAACAATCGAAATCGAGATCCAAAAGCAAGGTCTCGTTTGACTGCCTGGCAGTGATGCCAGCCGATTGGATGGACTGTTGCGGGAAGGAAGACGCCAAGACGGTTTCTACGCGTCCGACAGCACTGACAGGAGTTCATGCTTTTTCTCCCCGGAGATGCCGCCGCCTTCGGCTGCTATATCGACCGTGTATTTTCCGAGTGTTTTATAAAGCGAAAGCATTTGCGGGGCGTCCCGGCCGATGACCTCAAGATGGGCCCGGACGATGGCCGTATCCCCGCGCACAATAGGGCCTGTGAGCGCATCCACTGGCCCGGTGCGTTCGATGTTTCCAAGCGTGCCCATGATCAGCGGCTTTAAAACAGCAAACCGCCGGTCTTCCGCCACGCCGCTTTCACCAAGCAGGTCCATGGCGAATTTCATGAGCGTTACCAGGTAGTTTGACGCTGCGACCGCCGAAGCGTGGTAAAGCATCTTGCCGGTGGTGTCGATTTCGAACGGCACGGCGCCGAGGTCTGCTGCCATCCGCCACCCTGTTTCAACGGCCTCCCGGTCCCCCTCGATGCCCATCATGATACCGTCAAACGGGTTCTTTCCGGCATCGCCTGAACCGAAACTCTGCAGGGGATGAATACTGCCTGTTTGAACCCCCGCTTTTTTAAGTGAACTCAACTCGGTCGATGACAGGGCGCCGCTTAAGTGAAACACCGTGGCCCCCGGTTTCATTCCGCCCCGGTCAGCCATTTCCGAAGCTGTTTGCCCAATCGCGCCATCCGGCGTTGAAATCAGGATAATATCGGCATCCCCGATTACCGCCTCGGGGCGCTCTGAGACCTGGCCGCCCTGGTATCCGGCCAGATCCGCTGCCTGACGGGCTGACGCCAAGCGTCTGCTGGCAAACCCCGACGGGACATACCCGGCTGATGAGAGATGCCGTGCAAAAGCTTTACCGGACCGTCCGCATCCAATGATGGCGTATTTTTGTTTCATTTTGATCCGTGCCTGTCGATTCAGTGCGTTTTTTCAGCCTGGTCGCCGGTTTCAAAGGTGATGATAATATCTGCAACCGTTGCGCCCCTTCCCTTTTCGTGAACCAGGAGGGGATTGATATCAAGCTCCTTGATCTGCGGGTTGTCCATGACCATTCTGGACAGGCTCACCAGCAATTTTTCGAGCTTTTCAAGGTCCGCCTCCGGCTTTCCCCGGAAACCGGTCAGTATCTCAAAGCCCTTGATGCCCGTTATCATGCGGCGGGCATTGTTCCGCCCGATGGGCGCCAGCCGGAAGGTGACGTTTTTGAACAGCTCCACGTAGATGCCGCCAAGGCCGAACATGAGCAGATGCCCGAAGCCGGGGTCCTTGCTGACACCCAGGATCACCTCCTGGCCGGGGGGCGCCATTTTCTGCACCAGAACCCCGTCGATTTGCGCATCCGGGTCATAGGCAGCGGCATTTTTCATGATATCCGCAAAGGATTTTTCAACGGCTTCCGGGTTTTTAAGATTCAATGCCACGCCACCGGCATCGGATTTGTGAAGAATCTGGGGAGATGCGATTTTCATGACAACGGGATAGCCGATCCGGTCGGCGATTTTTACGGCATCAGATGCCGATTGGGCAATTTCCATGGGAGGCAGGTCAAACCCGTAGCATTTCAGGAGTTCGGCCCCGTCATACTCACCCAGGACCGTTTTTCCGTCTTTCAGGCATTGCGCCACGATGTCGGCCGCCCTTTCCTTCTCAAACGTCAGCTCATACTGGGGAAGGATCTTCCGGGTCAGCCACTTGGTGGCCTCATACAGTTTTCCCATGGCTTTGGCGGCATTTTCCGGAAAGGAATAAACCGGAACATGGTTCTCATGAAGATGCTTCACTCCCGCTGAAACGTCCACCACACCCATGAAGCAGCAGATAATGGGTTTGGTCGTTTCCCGGTAAATGGACACGATGGCCTTTGCCGTGCCGATGGCATCGGTCATGGACTGGGGGGTCAGGATCATGAGCACGCAGTCGACCCCTTCATCCTTGATCACCGCTTCCAGCGCGTATCGATACCGGTCGCTGGAGGCATCGCCGATGACATCCACGGGATTGTTGAAATTGGCCGTGGGGGGAAGGTACCGGTGCAGAACCTCGTGGGTTTTTCTCCTGAAACGCGCGAGCTTCAATCCGGACATTTCGCTCATGTCCGTTGCGATGATACCCGGGCCGCCGGCATTGGTGATGATGGCCACACGGTTGCCTTCCGGTATGCGGCCGGCCACAAAGGCAATGGCGTAGTCGAACAGGGCGTCGACCGTATCCACGCGGATGATGCCCGATGCGTCGAATATGGCGTTGTAAACAGCCTCGGTTCCGGCAATCGATCCCGTGTGCGAGGCAGCCGCACTGGCACCGGCGACCGTCTTTCCGGACTTGATCACCAGGATGGGCGTTGGCCGGTGCCCTGATACGATATACTTGACCTCACCGATGAGCCCCGGGCGCATGCGCAGCGCCTCCATGTAAATCATGATGACATGGGTATCCGGGTCCTTGTGATAGTAGCGCAGCAGATCGAGTTCATCGACATCCGCCTTGTTCCCGATGGAAACGAACTTTGAAAAGCCGAAACCCCTCGATTGCGCAAAATCGAGGACGGATGTGCAAAGGGCGCCGCTCTGGGATATAAACGAAATGTTTCCGTAGTCGGGCATATGGGTAGAAAAACTGGCATTCAGCCGCACATCGGCGCAGGGATTGATCACCCCGAGGCAGTTGGGGCCAATGAGGCGGATATCGGCCTTCCGGCATATCTCTGCGATCTCCTCTTCAATTGCAGCGCCTTCTCCGCCGACCTCCTTGAACCCGGCAGATACGATGACCAGTCCCTTGACCTTCTTCCGGACGCAATCCTTGACCGCCTCGAGTGCGGCCTTGGGCGGCAGGATGATCATCCCCAAATCGATTTCATCGTCTATATCGCGCAGGCTCTTGTAGCATGGCACGCACAGGATGGACCGGGCGCCCGGGTTTACCGGGTAAAGGGTGCCCTGAAATTCACCCCGAAGCAGGTTTGCAAAAATATCGTGGCCGACTTTTCCTTTTGTGGATGATGCACCGATCACCGCGACCGATCGGGGCTTGAATATGGCGTCAAGCTTATCCATGTACAGGTCCTCCTTTGTCAGAGCCGCTCCCGCGTGTATCCATGCGGGACTGGACGGCCAGTATTGCCTGGTATATATCATTTTTCGACACATTATAACGCTTTGCCAGGCTTGCTGCAAGCCTGGACGGGGAAAGGCGCCTTTCCGATAGCGACTGCAGGATCTCTTCCTCGAGCCGGTTTTCGTCCACATCAGCCTTATCGGACGTCCCCGCGACCAGAAGGGTCACCTCCCCCTTTATGGATACCCTGTCTTCCACCAAACCGATGATTTCAGAAACGGGCCCCCTGAGAAACTCCTCGTGGATCTTGGTCAACTCGCGCGCCACGACAACGTACCGGTCACCCATGTGATGCTGTATTTCGGCAAGCATCGAAAGGAGGCGCCTTGGCGACTCGTAAAAAACAAGGGTTTCTTTTCTATGGGACAACGATTGGAGAAAAACGTCCCGGGCCCCTTTCTTTTTCGGGGCAAAACCCACAAAACAGAACATGTCCGAAGGCATTCCCGAAGCGGAAAGCGCTGCAATCGCAGCAGACGGCCCCGGAATGGGAACCACCCGGATGCCGGCCGACACGGCTTCCATGACGATGCGGTATCCGGGGTCGGATATGGCGGGTGTCCCGGCATCTGACACCAAAGCCACGCTTTTCCCCGAGTTCAGCTCTGCGGCAAGGCGTTCGGCGCACTGGGCCTCGTTGTGTTCGTGGCACGCAATGAGTTTTGCACGGATATTGTAAAAGGACAGCAGTTTTGCGGTATGGCGGGTATCTTCCGCGGCAACGAGATCGACGCTGTTGAGGATATCGACAGCCCGGAAGGTCATATCCCTCAGGTTGCCGATGGGGGTGGCTACCACGTAAAGAACGCCTTTCTCGGCAATGCTGACGGACTCATCCATAAGCAAGGTAAAACGCGTTTTTGATGATTTCGATGCGATCTTCGCACCCGGCGGCCCCGGCATCAAGCGCGATCACGTCAAAACGGGCCTTTTGACGGGTTCCCCCGTTGGATTTCAAATAGCCGAGGGCAACCTTGGAAATCCTGCGCTGCTTGGCTTTGGGCACGGCGTCCCTGGCACTGCCAAACCTGCCGGTACGTCGGGATTTCACCTCGACAAAAACGATTGTCTCGCCATCGACGGCGATCAGGTCGATCTCGCCGAAGCGGTTCTTGTAGTTGGTCTCGATGATCCGGTATCCCCTCTCCACAAGAAAATCCGCGGCCCGGTTTTCACCGTATCTGCCGTATTGCTGCCGCTCATGGGGCACTTATAAAAATCCTCTTTAAAAATCAGGAGCTTGATACAAAGAGTGCCTGTTGCCGGAAGCCGTCGCCACCCCCCTTCCTGAAAGTTCGGCGGTGGATCGGGCAGCATCCATGCACGGCAATGGCTTCAAGGTGAGCCCTGGTGGCATATCCCTTGTGCCCGGGAAAACCGAATTCGGGATAATCGACGTGATAGGCGGCCATGATGCGGTCCCGGGTCACCTTGGCAACGATGGATGCCGCTGCAATAGAAACGGATTTCAAGTCTCCGCCCACGATGGGCTTCTGGTTAAACCGACGCGGCTGTTTCATGAATACGCCTGGGGAAATGGCATAATTGCCGTCAACAAGAATAAAATCCGGTTGCGGCGACAGGTTTTCAACGGCAATGGCCATGGCGGTCAGGGAAGCCTGCAAAATATTGATCCGGTCGATTTCGACCGGATCAACAATACCGATGCCGATGCTGAGCGCTTTACCGTATATTTCATCATACAGGCTGTTTCTGCGGGACGGGGTCAGCCGCTTGGAGTCGGTTACGCCGCAAACGGAAAAATCCGCCGGAAGGATGACGGCCGCGGAAACAACAGGCCCCGCAAGGGGTCCGCGTCCGGCTTCATCAACGCCGGCCACCCTTTCAAACCCTTCTTTGAAAGCCGTTTCTTCATGCAGCCAGGCGGCTTGGGGCATCGGGGCGTCCTGATCCCTGCCGTCCATACGCACACCCCCCGTCTGATTTGCCGGCTGTACAGGTATTACTTCCGGCGCAGCTTCATGCGGGCGGCCTTTTCCTTCAACCCCCGCAGGTAGTAAATCTTGGAGCGGCGGACCCTTCCTTTTTCAACGACTTCGATCCGGTCGATCGCCGGCGAATGGGTGGGGAAAATCCGCTCCACGCCGATGCCGTAGGAAACCTTGCGTACCGTAAACGACGCGTCGGTCGTACCGTTTTTCTTGGCAATCACCGTACCCTGAAATACCTGAACCCGTTCTTTTTCACCTTCGCGGATCCGGACATGAACCTTTACCCGGTCCCCGGGTGCAAAATCTTCCAGGTCCATCCGGAGATGCTCTTTTTCAATCTGCTTGATAACGTCCATGGTATATATCCTCTCAACTGTTTTTTCGGCTCCCGCCTGGCCCGTGGCAAGGCCGGATCCGCTTTCTTTCAATTAACTTAAAAACACGACCCAAAAACCGTCATCATACAGCCCGGTCGCCAAGTATCCTGTCGAGCATGATCGCCGCGGCTGAACGGACCGACAGATGATTGTATCCGGCTTTTCCATTAATGGGCGCCAATATGTAGTCCGCCCCGGCTATGAAGTCCTCTGTCAGGCCCCAGGCGGTACCCAGGGCAAGCATATAAGCAATATTCTGTTTTTCCGGGGTCTCCAGAATCGCCCTGAACCTGGAAAATTCGATTCCCCGTGTACTTTCCGCCGCACTGGTGGCAACGGTTTTCACCTTGGCCCCATAGTGCTTTTCAGCATCTGCAACCGCATCGTTGATGCCGGCGGTAATCCTCACCAGGTCAAGGGCCTGGCACCGATCAGGGTTATATGCCGCGCCCGCGCCCTTTTTCCAGTGCGCCACGATTTTTCCGGCCAGCGCCTGCTGGTCCGTCAGCGGCGTGACCACGTAAAACCGTTCAACACCATATGTTTTTGCAGCCCGGGCAATATCATGGAGATCCAGGTTGGTTATCGCCGATGCGATGGTTTCGCCTTTTCTCCCCTTGACAGGGTAATGCACCAGGGCGATACAGAGAATACCCACTGGAATCGACCCAACCTGTTTTTTATCCAGAAACATCCCAGACCGTATGCTGGGCCTTCATACAGCGATTTGCTGCTTTCGTCAATCACTCATTTTCGAGGTCGTTTTGCACGAGGGCGTCGATGGTGCGCGCCCACTTCGCCAGGATCCGTTTTTCCGCCGGGCTGAAACGCCTTTTTTCCAGCAAGTCCGGACGTTTCAGAAATGTACGGATAAGCGAGGATTCGAGCCGCCACGCCTCGACTTCCCCATGGTGCCCGGAAAGCAGCACATCCGGCACGGATTTCCCTTCAAACAAGCGCGGACGCGTGTAGTGCGCGTGCTCAATCAACCCGTCAGAAAACGAATCGGTTTCCGATGACTGTTCATTGCCGAGCACACCCGGGATAAGGCGAATCACGGCATCCATGACGACCATGGCGGCTAGCTCCCCGCCGGTCAGCACATAATCGCCGATGGAAAGCTCGTCGTCGATATCGTTTTCATATACCCGCTCATCCACCCCTTCATAGCGGCCGCACACAAAAACAATGCCCCTGCACCCCGCAAGGGCCTGCGCTTCCGCCTGGTCAAACCGCCTGCCCTGGGGCGACAAAAGGATGGTTCTGGCTCCGGGGGACATCTCTTTTGCGCGCCGTATCGCTCCGGACAAGGGCTCCGGTTTCATGACCATTCCAGACCCCCCCCCGTAAGGGCGGTCATCCGCAACGCGGTG
>SKZX01000027.1 GCA_007127175.1 Desulfobacterales bacterium | reverse complement strand
CCACCGAGCAATCCGGCCAGGAAAGGATGCATCCCAAATGCCGTGAGCAAAAAAAACATAAAAATCCCCAGGGATCCGGGCAAAAGATTGTTAACCAGGTGTCCGGCTCCAAATGCGGCTTTTTGACCAAGGGGTACTCTGTCTTTTACAGGTGTTGTATGAGATGTCATAAAGTTTATTGTTTTGGATTTATACATTGAGGTATAAATCCTTTTTGGGTTTATATAACAATGGTTTGAAGTGCCTTGGCACTTATAGAAAAATCAAGAGTTTTGCCTTTTAGTGAAAGTTTGATTCCCTTTGCTACTTCATTTGGGTTGAAAATTACCACGGCAATAGTTCCGTCAGGGTTTTCAACAGCAGTTACTTTGATGCTCTCATCAATATGCTCGAACCCTATCCTTACGGAACCGGGCCTGATATACCGGCTGAAGTGTGCCATGATGTAATACAGAGGCGTGAAATACACTTCATCTTTTTTAGGATCGACAACTACCGGGGCAATGCACCAGTTCTCAGCCCAGTTGGGGCCACCCTGCCTGTCGAGTACCATGTTCCAGTCAACCCAACCGTCAACCCAATTATTGAAGCAGCCGATGATATCGTTGGCGTATCTGAACACTGGCACATATGGTGGGTGCAGATGTTTCCTTTCAGCGGGCGCCCAGTGGTACCCCCAGTCGGTGGCTTCCTTGGACCAATACCACAAATCATCTTTCCATCTGGGCACTTCATCATCAATGCACGCCTCGGTTTGGATCAGATGCTTGTCGGGTGCTTTCTGGTGTGCGTATTGCAGTGCATCGGGGAAATAGTAAAAAGTGCTTCCATACCAATGAACTGCCGTGCCATCGTAATATTCAGCAGCTTTCTTATCATCATACATGGCATCCACCCATTCTATGAGTTCCTCATCACGATTCTGATCATAACCCAGAATTTTGGTGTTCTGGCCGTCGGCTCTTAAACGGGGTCCAAGATGATTTTTAACAAAATCATTCATCTCCTGTGGAGTAAAGTGCATGCTTTCCCAGTTGTAGTCGTTTCCAAGGGGTTCATTTTCCACAGTAAAGGCCCATATTTCAATTCCCTGTTCGCGATAAGCGTCAATATATTTTGAAAAGAACAATGCCCAGGTGTCGTAGTATTCCGGCAGCAACCTGCCTCCGCGCCAGTCATTATTATCTTTCATCCAGGGAGGAGCGGTCCATGGAGAAGAAATGATCTTGAATCCATCTTCAGAGACGGCCATGGCATCCTTAATCATTGGGATGAGATCATCCATGCTGCGCTCGATAGAAAAGTGTTCCAGGTCCACATCTCCTTCCACAGATGCGTAAGAGTAATTGCCCAGCGAAAAATCACAGGAGTTCATGTGGGTGCGGGTTAAAGAATACCTTGCACCGGTATCTCCAAAATATGCTTCCAAAATTTTATTGCGGTTTTCCTGACTTAACTGATTTAGCAAATAGGCCGATGCTTCGGTAAAAGAGCCTCCAACGCCTGTAATGGTCTGGAATTTTTCATCAGGAATGATTTGGATGTCCACTTTATCGGCCACCTCAATGAAATCAGTTATTCTAGTCAGTTTATTACCACTTTCAGAAGTTTCATAAATTTCTGCTTCCAGTTTGCTCATGTCTTTGCAACCATTCATTAAAATGATGATGATACATGTGATAATTATGTGGACCTGATCTTTCATTGTTCCTTGCTTGTAGTACCCGTTACCTGTGCATTTCCTTAATCTCTCGAGCTGTTGGTGGCACTTTTACGGTTTTCATCATCGCTTCCTTATCTCCGTTAAAAGTTTTGGTGATGGGTTGGCCATCCCTGGTGAGTCCATCGAATGTACCATCATCCACCAAATCCCAGAGAGGATATTTGGCTTGTGCCTGAAGGTTGATCAATCCAAAATGGTTTTCTGATCCCAGTGGATTTGCGGCATCTTTCCACTGCTCATCAAAAGCTTCAAAATAGAAACAAGAGATGCCTTCCCTGTCGGTCCATTCACGCATCTGATGGTAATACAGTCCCGACTTGTACTCGTCTATGGCCCTTGCACCGTCATCTCCGTAATATTCATTGGAAATCGTTGCCCAGCCGGTTTCACCGATGTGCACGGGTTTATCAATTCCAAGGCCGTGCATGTATGCCACCACGCTTTCATATTGTGATATGGCATAATCCATGGCCCTGTTCATTGCCGAGTGTATCTTCTCGAGATCGGTAAGATGATACTCCTCTTCCGGCACACCCCAGAAATCGGGATTGTAATGGGTGTCGTGCATGGGATAGGTATGCATGGAAATGAAATCAACGGCTTCAATCAGTGCATTCAGATCGTCGTTGTGGTATTCGCTTCCGCCGCCGCCCCACGAGGCAAAATTGTCTGAGCTGGTGATCCATAAAGTCTCAGGTAATTGTCCTTCCGCCTTAAGATTTTGCAAATGATTCACCCAATTGAGTATGATGGCCGGTTCCACATAGTATTCAGTGGCCCAATGCACCATGGCTTCATTACCCACTGCAATGATTTTGACTATTTCCGGATATTGCTGAGTGAGCTCAACGGCTCTGGCAATTTCAGCGGCATTTCTTTCACTATCCTGATCACGAATCCGATCGGGGAGGTCTGTCCATGCATTTTTACAGTCGATCCAGGCACCCAGCATCACATACATTTCAAATTCCGGATCCTTTGCTTTCAGTTTTCTGATTGCCTTCAACAGATTTTCCGCTTCATCGTAATGCACGTTGTAGGTCCTGAGCAGCTTCACGCCCATGGCCGACAATATTTTCATGTCTTCCTTAAGCTGTGGGAT
>SKZX01000191.1 GCA_007127175.1 Desulfobacterales bacterium | reverse complement strand
TTATAATGAAGTTGTTCCCCAGGCGGCGCTGATAGACGATCTGGGCGCCGACTCCCTCGCACTGGTTGAGCTTATCATGACAATGGAGGAGGAATTCGACATCGAAGTGCCGGATGATGACGCCGAAAAACTGGTTACCGTGGAAAACGCCATCTCCTATATCAAGGAAAAAACCGCGGCCTGATATGCTCGGCCCCGGCGGGAACCAAACCCTTCATTATATTATGTTGGAGAAACAATAACATGCCGTCTGTCATCATCGGTGCGGATCACGCGGGATACACGTTGAAGGAATCAATTAAACCGCTGCTTGAAGCACTCGGCTACAACATAACGGATGCCGGCCCCCATAACGAGGCGTCGGTGGATTACCCGGATTACGGAAACCAGGTGGCGCAAGCTGTGGCTTCCGGAAATTACGACTGCGGCATCCTGATCTGCGGCACCGGTCTTGGCATGTCCATGGTGGCGAACCGGTACCCGGAAATCCGGGCGGCGCTTTGCAACGACCTTTTTTCCGCCATCATGAGCCGGCGGCACAATGACGCGAACATCCTGGTTTTGGGCGGCCGGGTGGTCGGCATCACCCTTGCCGAGGAGATCGTCCGGGCCTGGGCGACAACCCCTTTCGACGGCGGGCGGCATTCGGACCGGCTCAATAAATTCTGCCGCTGCCGGGACGCTTGATATAAACGATTTGAACGTTAAAGAGGGCAATACCGCTTATGAACAAACACTTTGATATTCAGCTGGATGTCGCATTGATACAAAACACCGATCCTGAAATCGCTCACGCCATTTCCCTTGAATTTCAGCGCCAGAAAACAACTCTTGAGCTTATTGCCTCCGAAAACATTGTCAGCCCCGCGGTAATGGCGGCACAAGCCAGCGTCATGACCAACAAGTATGCTGAAGGATACCCGGGGAAGCGCTATTATGGCGGGTGCGAATACGTTGACATTGCCGAAACAAAGGCCATAGAACGTGCCAGGGATCTCTTTGACGCGGAATACGTCAACGTTCAGCCCCATTCGGGCTCCCAGGCCAATATGGCGGTTTTTTTCGCCCTCCTGGAACCCGGGGACACCATCCTGGGCATGGACCTTTCCCATGGCGGGCATCTGACGCACGGGGCGGCCGCGAGTTTTTCCGGACGGTTTTTCAACTTTGTCCACTACGGCGTGAAAAAGGACACCGGAACGATCGATTACGAGCAGGTTGAAGCCCTGGTGCAGGCCCACAGGCCGAAGATGATCATTGCCGGAGCCAGCGCCTATCCCCGGTTTATCGATTTCGAGGCGTTCTCAAAGATCGCGAAAGCAGCAAAAGCCTGGTTCATGGTGGACATGGCCCATATTGCGGGCCTTGTCGCCGCAGGCGAACACCCCTCTCCCATTCCCCATGCCGACGCGGTCACTTCCACAACCCACAAAACACTGCGGGGGCCCCGGGGCGGGCTCATCCTGGCCAGAACGGACCTTGGGAAAAAACTCAACAGCCAGATTTTCCCCGGCATTCAGGGCGGGCCCCTCATGCACGTCATTGCCGCCAAAGCCGTCGCGTTCAAGCTGGCACAATCCGAGGGCTTCAAAAAATACCAGGCGCGTGTCGTGAACAATGCCCGCACCCTTGCGGATTGCCTGATGAAGGGGGGCATGAAACTGATATCCGACGGCACCGACAACCACATGATGCTGGCCGATCTGAGAAACATGGGCATCACCGGGAAAACAGCCGAGGAAACACTCGAAAAAGCGGGCATCACCGTGAACAAGAACACGGTCCCGTTCGATACGGAAAGTCCTTTCGTCACAAGCGGCATACGGATCGGCACGCCCGCGGTGACCACGCGGGGAATGCGTGAAAAGGAAATGGATCAAATCGGTGCCTATATCCTCGATGCGCTGAAAAACCACGACAACCCTGCTGAAATCGAAAAGACCCGGGAACAGGTGACCGCATTGTGTGAAAATTTCCCCCTTTATGCACCAGATTGACATAAAAATGGAATTGACAGCCGATGCCTGCCATTGACAACCGCCCTTCCTGGGACGCCTATTTCATGGAAATCGCCGCACTCGTGGCCAGGCGGTCGACGTGCCTGCGACGGGGGGTGGGCGCGGTCATCGTCAAAAATCGCAGAATCCTGGCCACCGGATACAACGGCGCGCCGTCCGGCATTGCACATTGCGTGGAAAAGGGTTGCCTGAGGGAAACCATGCAGATTGAATCCGGCCAGCGCCATGAGCTGTGCCGCGGCATCCATGCAGAGCAAAACGCCATCATCCAGGCAGCTTATCATGGTGTCAGCATACAGGGCGGCATACTCTACTGCACCAACCTGCCCTGCAGCATCTGTACCAAAATGATCATCAATGCAGGCATCCATGAGCTCTGCTACAACGAGGGATATGCCGACGAACTGGCAGCGGCCCTTCTCGATGAAACGCAAATCCGTCTCAGGCAGGTCAGCCTGGCAGAAAAAACGGGATAACACCATGAAATGCCCTTTTTGCGGAGAGAACAACAACAAAGTGATCGACTCCAGGCTGAGCAGGGATGGAAACGCCATCCGCCGACGGCGGGAATGCATGTCCTGCGACAGGCGTTTTACCACCTACGAGTACATTGAAGAAATCCCCCTGATGATTATCAAGAAAGACCGGCGAAGGGAAGAATTCAACCGTGAAAAGGTCCGGTCGGGTTTGCAGCGGGCCTGTGAAAAACGCGAAATCAGCATGAACGTCATTGAGTCGTTCATCGAGGAGCTTGAGCGGGACCTGCGTGAATCCGAAGAAAAGGAAATCCCGTCCCGGGTCATCGGCGAAAAAATAATGGCGAAGCTCCATGAACTCGACAAGGTCGCCTATGTCCGGTTTGCATCCGTATACCGGGACTTCAAGGATGTTAAAGATTTTGTCGAGGAACTCAAGGACCTGCTGGACCAGCGATAGCGGGTATGCCCGAAACCGTGCAACCCGAAAAAACGCGAATGGTTCCGCAACCGGGTTTGCGGAACCATTGTTGTTTCTATTTTGACTCGCAACACGTTTGATACCCATGGAAAACTCGGATATCTTTTATATGAAAATGGCCCTTGACCTGGCCGCGGAAGGACGGGGATTCACTTCTCCCAACCCCATGGTCGGTGCGGTGATCGTGCAGGACAGCAAAATCATCGGTCGCGGATACCACCGGGCTGCAGGCGGTGCCCACGCGGAAGTCAACGCCATTGAAGACGCCGGGGGGAACAACACGGCCGGGGCGACGATGTATGTCACCCTGGAACCGTGCAACCACCACGGCCGGACCCCGCCGTGCACCGAGGCCGTCATCAAGACAAAAATCGCCCGGGTGGTGGTGGCCATGGCCGACCCGAACCCGCTGGTCGCCGGTGGCGGCTGCGAGGCCTTGCGGCAGGCAGGCATCGAGGTTGTCATGGGCGTGTGCGAAGCAGAAGCACGCAAGCTCAATGCATTTTTCATCAAGCATGTCCAGACGGGGCTGCCCTATGTCATTTTGAAATGCGCTGCGACCCTTGACGGAAAAATTGCAACGGAGGCCGGCGATTCCAAATGGATCACCGGCACCGCCGCCCGGCGGCACGTCCATTGGCTGCGCCACGGGGTAGACGGCATCCTGGTCGGGGTGGATACGATCCGGACGGACGACCCCCGCCTGACGACCCGCATCGACGGGTTCGACGGCAAGGACCCGGTTCGCATTGTCCTTGACACCCGGCTCAGGATTCCGCCGGAGGCCCTCATCGTGCGGGAAGATCATGCCGTTGGCACGATCATCGCCGCCGGCCGCCCGGTGGACCCGCTTAGAAAAAAGACGCTTCTGGACAGGGGCGCAAGAATTCTCGAATTGCCCGTTAATGACGGTATGGTCGATCCGCGACACCTGATGGAAACCCTCGGGCAAATGAACATAACCAGTGTCCTTGTCGAGGGGGGGAGCAGGGTTTCCGCGTCTCTGCTGAGAGCCGGGGTCGTTGACCGCATATGTTTTTTTTATGCACCCAGAATACTGGCGGGCGACGGCATTTCCATCTGCCGGGGACCCGGGCCTGAAAAAATGGCGTCCGCCATACAGGTGGAAAATATCGAGATAAAACGATTTGAGGATGATATCCTTGTCGAGGGGGATATCGTTCATTGAGAAAAGGCGGTTGTAGGTTGTAGTTTATCAGGTTGCAGGCGGGGTGCCGGGTTTGATTCCGGGACACCGTTCAAAACGTTTTTGAACCAAGCGCAGGATTATGTTTACAGGCATCATTGAGACAATGGGGACGGTTGCTGCGGTCAGGTCCGCCGGTGCGGGAATGCGGATGACCATCCGGGCCGACCGTGAATTGCAGGCCGTGAAAATCGGCGACAGCATCGCGGTCAGCGGCGCATGCCTCACCGCCGTTGAACTGTCCGGTGCAGACTTTGCCGTGGATGTGTCTCCGGAAACCCTGTCGCGCTCAACCCTTGGGGAGGCAAAGCCCGGCACCCGGGTCAACCTGGAGCGGGCCATGCGCCTTTCGGACAGGCTTGACGGCCACCTCGTTTCAGGACATATTGACGGGCAGGGGAAAATAACATATATCAAGGATCTCGGTGGCGTTCTGGTCCTCGGTTTTTCCGTTGAAGCCGCGCTTGCCCGTTACATGATCAAAAAGGGCTCGGTGGCTGTCGATGGGATCAGCCTTACGATCAACGAATGCAGCAGCAGCGGCTTCGAAGTCACTGTCATTCCGCATTCGGCGAAAATTACAACCATCGGGGTCAAAAAGCCCGGGGACCGGGTGAATATTGAAACCGATATTATCGGAAAGTACGTGGAAAAATTTGTTGCCGGCGATGCCGGGGAAAAGACAGGTAGCACGAAATCCGGGATCGACATGGAAATGCTGGCAAAGACAGGTTTCCTGTAGGAAACGGACCGTACTGAAACCACATTTTATTATATTTTGTATATATACGGAGAGACACACACAATGGGACACTTAACGATTGACCAGGCGATCGAGGAGATACGCGCCGGGAAAATGATCATCCTTGTCGATGACGAAGACCGGGAAAATGAAGGTGATCTGACCATGGCCGCGGAAGCCGTTACGCCGGAAGCCATCAACTTCATGGCCCGTTACGGCCGCGGGCTCATCTGCCTGGCGCTTACGCCGGAAAAGGTTGACACACTGGATCTGCCCATGATGGTCAGCCAGAACACCTCACCTTTTTCAACAGGCTTCACCGTTTCCATCGAGGCCAAAAAAGGCGTAACAACAGGGATATCCGCCGCAGACAGGGCGACCACGATCCTCACGGCCATCGCAGACGATGCCAAACCCGACGACCTGGTCCGGCCCGGCCATGTTTTTCCCCTGCGCGCACGGCGCGGCGGCGTCATTGTCAGAACCGGCCAGACCGAGGGATCGGTGGACCTTGCCCGCCTTGCAGGATTGAAGCCCGCCGCCGTGATATGCGAAATAATGAACGATGACGGAACCATGGCCCGCATGCCCTCCCTGGAAAAATTCAGCGAAGAACACGGCATCGGCATCGCCACCATCGCGGATCTCATCGAGTACCGTATGCGCAATGAATCCTTTGTCCGCAAGGTGGTCGAGACCGCCATCCCCACCGCGGTTGCCGGAGAATTCAAGGTCGTTGTCTACGAAAACGACGTGGACGATTACCAGCACATCGCACTGATCAAGGGGGAGATCGATCCGGAAAAGCCGACACTGGTTCGCGTGCATTCCGAGTGCCTGACAGGGGACATTTTCGCTTCGTTGCGCTGCGACTGCGGGGAGCAGCTCCACAAAACCATGAAAATGCTTGAAGAAGAAGGAAACGGGGTTCTGCTATACGTGCGCCAGGAAGGCCGGGGCATCGGCCTGGTCAACAAGCTCAAGGCCTACGTGCTTCAGGACCAGGGCTACGATACCGTGGAAGCAAACGAAAAACTCGGCTTCAAGCCCGATCTTCGCGACTACGGGATCGGCGCACAGGTCCTGGCCGACCTGGGCATACAGAAAATGCGGTTGATCACCAACAACCCGAAAAAGATCGTCGGCCTGGAGGGCTACGGCATCACGGTGGTCGAACAGGTGCCCATAAATACGACGCCAAACAAGTTCAACCAGTGCTACCTTGAATGCAAGCAGCTTAAGATGGGGCATTACTTGAGCGTCGGTCCCAGGGATGAATCCACAACAAAAAGGAAAACCCATGCCTGAATTCATTGAAGCCGGTTTGAATGCCGGCGGGAAGCGTTTTGCCATTGTCGTCAGCCGTTTTAACGATTTTATTTCCGAGAAGCTGCTCTCCGGCTCAATTGACGCGATCATCCGAAGTGGCGGTTCGGAAAAGGATATCACCGTTATGCGGGTTCCGGGTTCCTTTGAAATTCCGCTGGCAGCAAAAAAAATGGCCCAAAAGGGCGCATACGATGCCGTCATCTGCCTGGGGGCCGTTATACGCGGGGCCACACCCCATTTTGACTACGTCAGCGCGGAAGTTTCCAAGGGCGTTGCCGCCGCGGGCATGGAAACGGGTGTGCCGGTAATTTTCGGCGTCATCACCACGGACACCATCGAGCAGGCCATTGAGCGGGCGGGCACCAAAGCCGGAAACAAGGGCTGGGACGCGGCCATCGCCGCCATTGAAATGGCCAACCTGTTCGATCTCGTGAACCGGTAGCCATTCTTTTGAATATGACAACCCGTCGCAAATCAAGAGAATCCGCCCTTCAGGCCCTTTTCAGCATTGACATGCACAACGGGCCCGGGCCATTGAGCGATGAGGAAATCGAACGTCTTGACCGCATGATCGAAGTGCCGCAGGCCTCGCGGGACTATTTTCTGGAACTGGTGAAAGGCGTTTCACGTTTCCTCGTGGATATCGATCAATGCATCTCTGATACATCGAGCAACTGGAAACTGTCCCGGATGTCGGCAGTCGATCGGAATATCATCCGCATTGCCGTTTATGAAATGCGCTACAGGGATGATATCCCGCCGGCAGTGGCCATTAACGAGGCCATCGAGGTCGCCAAAAAATTCGGCACGGAAAAATCCGGCCCTTTTATAAACGGCATCCTGGACAACTTGTACATACACTTTATCAGAAACGGCCAGGCGAAAGATCCACATTAACCCGGGATTTGCTATGGCCTTTTTTCCAGAGCAACTGAATATCCATTTATAGCGCAATATTTCTGATCCATTTTCAATATGTTGACGTTTCGAGGAAACGGCGAACCACCCGTGAACGATACAAACAAGGAGCCTCCCATGAAAAAACGACAGATCATTCTCAGCCATGACGAGATACCCCGGCAATGGTATAATATTCTCGCGGATATCAAAATGAACCCGCCGCTGGGCCCGGATGGGAACCCGGTCAGCCCGGAACAGCTCGCCCCTGTTTTTCCCATGAACCTGATCGAACAGGAAGTGAGCTCCGAGCGTTGGATAGACATTCCCGACGCGGTTCTCGATGTCCTGAGCATCTGGCGGCCCGCCCCCATGGTGCGCGCCTATAACCTGGAAAAAGCGCTCGGCACGCCGGCAAGGATCTACTTCAAAAACGAATCGGTCAGCCCCCCCGGCAGCCACAAACCCAATACCGCCGTTCCCCAGGCTTACTACAACAAGGTTTTCGGCATCAAAAAAATAACCACCGAAACCGGTGCCGGTCAATGGGGAAGCGCCCTTTCCTTTGCATGCGCCCATTTCGGCATCGAATGCAAGGTGTTCATGGTGCGAATCAGCTTTGACCAGAAACCTTACCGTAAAACCATGATGGCGGCATGGGGGGGGAAGTGCGTGCCCAGCCCGTCCATGGAAACCAAGGCCGGCAAAGAGGCCCTGGAAAGAGATCCCGACACCCCCGGTTCACTGGGTATTGCCATCAGTGAGGCCATAGAGGCCGCCGTAAGCGACGAAAGCGGTCAGACCCGTTACTCCCTGGGCAGTGTGCTCAACCATGTGATGCTGCACCAGACCATCATCGGGCTGGAAGCCAAGAAGCAGCTTGAAAAAGTGGGGGAATACCCCGACGTGATCATCGGGTGCGCAGGCGGCGGCAGCAATTTCGCGGGCCTGGCGTTTCCATTTGTCCTTGACAAGATAAACGGCAAGGACATCGCCATCTACCCGGTTGAACCGGCCGGCTGCCCCACCCTCACCCGGGCGCCCTTTGTGTATGACCACGGCGACACGGCACGCTACACCCCGCTGCTGCCCATGCACAGCCTTGGCCATGCGTTTGTTCCGCCGCCGATCCACTCCGGCGGCCTGAGGTACCACGGCATGGCGCCCACGGTCAGCCAGCTGGTCAACGAAGGCATTTGCGAGGCAAAGGCCGTCACACAGGGCAAGGCTTACGCAGCCGGCATTCTGCTGGCACGAACCGAAGGCATCATTCCGGCGCCGGAGACCAACCACGCCCTTGCAGCGGTTGTGGAAGAAGCCATCAAGGCAAAGGAAGAAGGCAAAGAAAAAGTGATCCTGTTTAACTGGAGCGGACACGGCCTTCTTGATCTCAGCGCATACGAAGCATATCTTTCGGGCAACCTCAAAGAAGATATAGAGGTGCCCGACAGCGTTCTTGAAGCATCCGAAAAGGTGTATGCGGACTTTCCCAAACCCGGCAATCTGAAGAGCCGGTAGCCGGATGGAAAAGCCCCCACCGGAAAAAGGAGGCATATGACCGAGCGGACCGGCAGCAGCCAGGACCCAACGCATTTGAAGCGGCGCTGCCCGCGCCTGGGGCATGATATTTTTTTCGGGTACTGCCTGGAATGCGGAGAAGATCATTCTGCCTGCTGGAAGGTTTTCGATTGCTGGTGGGAGATTTTCGATGTGGCGCACTATCTGAAGGACCGCCTGCCCGAGGCCGAATACCGGAGTCTGGCCCAAAAGAAACCGAAACAAAAGGTCACGTCGATCCTTGAGATCGTGGAAGCGGCAAAAAAGAGAACCATAAAAGGATCCGGCTGACCAAAGGAGATTCAAAATGATTTTAAAGGCACTTGCTGTTGGGCCCATCATGGCCAACTGCTATATCATTGGCTGCGAGGAAACGCGCAATGCCGCAGTTATAGACCCCGGAGACGAAGCCGACCGGATACTGACGACCCTGTCCGAGGACAAACTCACCGTCCGGTATATCCTGAATACCCACGGCCATTTCGATCACGTGGGCGCCAACATGCGCCTGAAGGAAGTCACCGGGGCGGCGCTTGCCATCCACCCGGACGATGCGCCCATGCTGGACACGCTGAATATGGCGGCGGCATCGTTTGGCATGGCTGTTGACAATTCACCGCCGCCCGACCTGCTGATCAACGACGGGGACGTCATAAACATTGGCAATATTGCACTGAAAGTGATTCACACCCCCGGGCATTCACCGGGGGGTGTTTCGTTTCATACGAACGGCATCGTATTCGTGGGGGACACCCTCTTTGCCGGATCCATCGGAAGAACCGACTTCCCAGGCGGTGACTACAACACCCTTATTTCGAGTGTCAGAAACAAGCTTTTTTTGCTTGGAGATGACGTTCAGGCATTAACGGGGCACGGTCCTGCAACGACCATCGGCCAGGAGAAGCGAACCAACCCGTTTTTCCGTTAAAAGGGTATCGCTGCCCCACATCCGGCCGCAAAAAAAGAGGATTGCGGCTATGCAAAGAAGAGATAATGATATGATGGGTCGGGGAGGGATTCATTCGGCCCTTGTCTCCCTCCTGCCGTCAAAAGGCGCCTAATTGACAAGGCTTGATCTTTATTTCCAGGGCTTCACACGCACCGCTGACGTCCATTTTTTTCAGGCCAATATTCAAGGCGATGGCAAAAGCGGCGATGCAGGGAAGGCTTCCGCCGGAGAGGTTCTGCTCGATCGCCGCTGCAAGGCGCATGTTTACCGGGTGGGCCGGTTTTACGATCTTTTTTTCCGGCCGGTACCCAAAAAGCCCGAGCTGGCAGGACACAAGCTTCAAGCCCATTTCATCCGCATACCGCCCGATCACCAGCGGGCTGGTCCCAAGCGCCCCGGCGGCTTCGAATGCCCGGCTGCAGGCAAGCTGCCCATTGTTTGAATACCCGTTTATCGTATTGCGTATCCGGGCGTCATTCATATTATCCGTATGATCTGATGCGTTCATTATCGCCTGCCCCTTTTCCCCGGGTTTCCGCGAAACCCTGCTTCCAGCCAGACCCCGCCCTTCCATCCACGGGAGAACCGTTAAACTACGCACGCAAGGGCCACTTATTTCCTTGAACTCCCCCCCGGGGTCTGTTAAATGTTTAAGATTAACACTTTTTTAATCAAATCATAAGCCTTTCAATTCATATTGCAAGCAAGCATGAAATGTCCATTCATATAACACGCAGGAAGACCCGGCAGATTCATGTCGGCAGTGTGGCGGTGGGGGCGGGGGCGCCTGTCAGTGTTCAGTCCATGACCAACACCTTTACAGACGATGCTGCATCGACCGTTTCCCAGATTAAACGCCTTGAAGCCGCAGGCTGCGAGATAATCCGGGTTGCCGTCCCGGATATGGCCGCCGCAAGGGCCATTCCATTCATAAAAGAACAGATTGCCATCCCCCTCATAGCCGACATTCATTTTGACTTCAGGCTTGCGGTTGCAGCAATAGAATCCGGCGCAGATGCCATACGCATCAACCCGGGCAATATCGGTGGGAAAAAGCGCCTGAAAACCGTCGTTGATGCAGCCCGGGTCCATGATGTGTCTATCCGGATCGGCGTCAATTCGGGCTCCCTTGAAAAAAACCGCCTTGAAAAACACGGCGGG
>SKZX01000309.1 GCA_007127175.1 Desulfobacterales bacterium | reverse complement strand
GCTGAAAATGATAAATGTATTATCATCGGCAGAAGCGGAACAACGGATGTCAATATTGGATCGGTCATGCGGAGCATGGGGGGCGGCGGGCATCCCGGTGCCGGCTCGGCAATGCTGAGAGCTGTCAACCCTGTGGCGATCAAGGAATGGATTATTGAACTGCTGAAGGGAAACCAGGAAAGTTCAGTCAGCATATTCGACCTGATGTCCTACCCGGTCAACTCCATAACGTCTGACACGCCAATGAGCGAGGTTTCAAGAATACTGGAAGAAAAGGGATGTACCGGTTTGCCGGTAATCGACGACGATACGCTGGTGGGCGTCATTTCAAGAAGGGATTTCAGAAAAGTGAAAAAGGCGGCCAATCTGAAGTCCCCCGTGAAGGCGTTCATGAGCACGCAACTGGTAACCATCACCCCGGAAAAAAGCCCCATGCACGCAGCTCGTCTGATGGTCAAATATGATGTCGGGCGCCTGCCTGTCATTGAAGACGGCAAGGTTATCGGGATTGTTTCACGCAGCGATGCGATGCGTTTCTTTTATGACACCATTCCGGATTAGCAGCCGGAACAGCTTGAACGCGCTGAGGCGTTTATAACCCTCAGGGCATATCGAATATTTTATCAACCAGCTTTTCTATCCCCGCCGCAACATCCGCAATGCCGGGGCCCAGCATGTATGCAGGCGTTGAAACCAGGTTGTTTTGCGTGTCGACGTGTATCATATCCACGGCGCAGACATTGTGCCGGCCCCCCATAGCCTCAATGGCATCAGCGGTACCGAGGTCGTTTCCAATGCTGACTTCCGGGTGCCTGTCCCGGAGCACGCCCGCCAGCACAACAGGTGAAATACAGATTGCACCGACCGGTTTTTTCGCGTCCGCCATTTCTGAAACCAGCCGTTGAACGTCCGGGTGAATATCCGCATCTTTTCCCTTGATAGCGAAATTGCTGAGGTTTTTTGCCGCTCCAAAGCCGCCCGGTAAAATCAGCGCATCGATATCTGTTGCTTTTACATCCTTTATGTCGCTGATTTCTCCCCGGGCGATGCGTGCGGATTCAACGAGGACATTTCTTTTCTCAGCCGACGCTTCCCCGGTCACATGATTTACAACATGGTATTGTTCCATGTCAGGCGCCATACACACGTATTGTCCGCCTTTTCTGGCAATGGCGAGCATCGTTATAACCGCCTCGTGAATTTCTGAACCGTCGTAAACGCCGCATCCGGACAATAAAACGCCTATCTTTTTCATACGCACCCCTTTCAGTGGTTATCTAAAGGCTGACAGAAAACACGTTTTTATCGGAATCCGTGAAGGCAGAAAATGCCAATGACGTCTGCTAAGTGATTCATGGACATATGTACCAGCGAATGACGTTTACGTCAATACACAACCTTCGGCACCGGAGCCTGCGTTCCTTCAGGGCTCAATGCGCTCAAGAACAGTGCCGCTGCCATCCGACAGAAAAACAAGAAAACCGTTATTGCGTGCATCCTCGCATAGCAGGTCAAGCAATACCGCCTGCACTTCATATTTCCTGTTTTTTCTGCCGGGCATGTTTACAAGGCCGGAAAGGGCGTCTTCCTTGTTTTCAAAGGCCGGGATGTAGGAAACATTCAAATGCTCATCATGCAGTCCGACAAATTTTTCATCCCCCCCCGGATCCTCCACCACCACATAGAGCCACCTGTCCGAATTCTTCATATTAGTCATAAAATCAATCCTTTCAAAACCTTATCGTGGCAAGCGCATTCCGAATAAACGGTGATTAAATGTTTATATTGCTATAAGTAAGAGCAATGACACAATTGTCAACCTTGATGGCGTCGTAAATGCCGGTGCATCATATTATTGACATGCTGGCGCTTTATGGTTTATCTATGCTCTTTATCATTTCGTTTCTTATTTTGAAAACGGATATATTGATAAAAAAAATGATTGGCAATTCATGGACCGACCCAATCAAAAAAAGCCGCCTTGAAGGGGAAAGGCAATGGGTATCCATCTGATAAAGGTCCACCAAATTGATTGTTTTTGAAGAGGCAGATATTCAGGGTTCTGATCCTTTATCCACCCCAGTAGGCCTGATTGCCGATTCTCACGGCAATGCATCAGTGCTCTTGAAGGCAATTAAGGCCCTTGCTGAAAATATGGCTTCCAGCCTCGTTCACCTTGGCGATTTTTTTGATTCCGTGTATAACGAAAACCTGATGGAAGTGATGATGCTTCTTCAGCGGTATCATGTTCTTGCCGTCAAGGGGAACAATGATTACCAGGTAGAAAAGATGCTCGATAATAGTGTCCCCGGGAATTCCGACGGACAGGGAGACTCATGTCTTGCTTTTTTGAAAAAAACACCTTTATTATATAAAGCAGGCAATGCGACCTTTTCTCATTCAATGCCCTACGGTTCAATCCGATCATTTTATGAACCCATTGATACCGGGTCGACAGAACGGGCAGAAGAAATTTTTGAAAATACGAACGGGCATGTTTTTTTTTGCGGGCATTCGCACAGGCCTGTATTGTTCAGGTATAAATCCGGAAAAACCACCCGGGAGGAAATCGTTTCCGGGGGGCGCATTGCCATCAAGTCCGGGGAACGCTATATATTTATCGTCGGGTCCGCTGAGAATGGTGAGTGCGGCATCTATGAACCGACGCAATCGTATTACGAACGCATCACTTTTTGACCGCTTGTTGCTAAGCTGGCTTGACAAGAGGAAACCGGAATAACGTCATGACAGATCAAATGAATTCTATTGGAATATGTATAGGCGCATCGACCATTTCCATCGTACACCTTCGATCAGATTCAAAACGCGCTAAGCCATCATCCGCAAAATCCAGGCCGTCCATTGTAAGCCGTTTTAACCTGTCCCATGGCGGAGACCCGAGAAAAACGCTCTATGAGGCGCTTGCGCAGGTTGATCTGAAACGTGTAGACAGAATTGTCGCCACCGGCCGCCGTTTTCGGCGTTTTGTCAATCTTTCCACCATTTCAGAGCCCGAGGCCGTTGAACTGGCCTACCAGTATTCAAAACAAGTCGACAAATCGTCCCCGGCCATCGTTTCATGCGGCGGCGAAACATTTATGGTTTATGCAATCGATGATTATGGGCGCATATCCAATGTGTTGACAGGAAACAAATGCGCTTCCGGGACAGGAGAATTTTTTATCCAGCAGCTCAGGCGCATGGGGGCGACGCTTGAAGACGCCGCGCTGTGGTCGCTGTCGGAAAAACCCTACGAGGTCTCCGGCCGCTGTTCCGTGTTTTGCAAATCCGACTGCACCCACGCCATCAACAAGGGCATTCCCAAGTCCAGGGTAACGGCCGGGCTTTGCCGGATGATGGCCAACAAGGTGTTGGAACTCGTAAAAAACATCCCCAAAGAGAACATCATGATCGTTGGCGGGTCATCCTTGAACAGCATGATGATCGAATACCTCCGGCAGTCCCTCCCCGGCCTGATCATACCGGAATGCGCCAACGGTTTTGAAGCGTTGGGCGCCGCGCTTTGGGGCCTCGAGAATCAAACAAAGCCGTATCCTGGCAATGACAGCCTGATTGTAAAGGGGGCAGCCTCCTTTGACACGCTTGATGCGCTGAAAAATTACGAGCACATGGTGGAGTTCAAGACCATGAAAAAGGGTCGCCCCAAAGCCGGGGACATCTGCATTCTCGGGCTGGATGTCGGGTCAACGACGACCAAGGCGATCCTGATGAGAAACGATGACCATGCCATTATTGCATCCGTTTACCTGTACACCAATGGCGACCCTGTCGGGGCATCCCGGGAATGCTACAGGAGCCTGCTTGAACAGGTGAAAAAGAAAACAGACCCTGAATCCATATCCATCATTGGTTTAGGGGTATGCGGTTCCGGGCGCCAGATTGCCGGTCTTCACGCATTGACCGATGGGGTTATCAATGAAATCATTGCCCATGCCGCTGCCGCTGTTCACTTTGATGCGGAAGTGGACACGCTTTTTGAAATCGGCGGACAGGATGCAAAATACACCTATATCACAAGCGGTGTGCCGTCGGACTATGCCATGAATGAGGCCTGCTCTGCCGGGACCGGCTCTTTTCTTGCCGAATCCGCCTATGAAACACTGAATTTGCCTGTTGAAAAGATTGCGGATGTCGCTGTCCTGGGGGATGCCCCGCCGAATTTCAATGATCAATGCGCCGCTTTTATCGCCTCTGACATCAAAACCGCCATCCATGAGGGCATCAACCACGAAAATGTAGTGGCCGGCCTGGTCTATTCCATTTGCATGAATTACACGAACCGGGTCAAAGGCAACCGGCCCGTTGGAGAAAAAGTGTTCATGCAGGGGGGCGTCTGTTACAACCATGCCGTCCCCCTCGCCATGGCCGCCCTGTCCGGCAAACCGATTGTCGTCCCACCGGAACCCGGCCTCATGGGCGCCTATGGGGTGGCTCTGGAAATAAAAAAACGAATCCAGATAGGCCTTCTTGAAAAGAAAGGCTTTGACCTGGAAGTGCTGGCCGAGCGCGAGGCCAACTACAAAAGCACGTTTACCTGCAAAGGCGGAAAAGAGAAATGCGACCGTGGCTGCGAGATCGCGGTAATCGAGCTGGAAGGCAAGAATTACGCTTTTGGGGGCGCATGCAACCGCTATTATAACATTCGCAAAAATATCCGGTATGACATCCCAAACCTTGACCTTGTCTATGCCAGGGAAAAAATGGTATTTGAGGAGTTTGCGCCGGGAGTCGAGGCGGATTCCCCCACCAAGGGAAGGGTGGGCATAAACCGGAGTTTCCTGGTCGACACGTATTACCCGTTTTATGCGACTTTTTTCAGGGAAATCGGGTTTGAACCGGTTTTGCCGGACACGGTTTCAATCGAGGGAATGGACAAGCGAAATGCAGCCTTTTGCCACCCTGCTGAAATCGCCCACGGGTACTTTTATTCCCTTCTGGAAAATGAACCGCGCGTAGATTACATTTTTCTCCCACAGGTCAGGGGCATTCCGACAACCAACAATCACCCGGAATCACAGACATGCCCGTTTGTCCAGGCGGAACCGTATTACCTGAGCACGACCTACAGGAAAGAGATTGCCGAACTTGAACGGCAGGGAACGATCGTATTAAAACCCTATATCAATATGATCGCCGGTCTTGAGGCGTCTGCCGCCGCCATGGTTGAAACAGCCGAACAAATGGGTGTTTCAGGTTCGGTTGCAGCCAGGGCGCTGGAAAAAGCCATCGCCCGTCAAAGGGCCTGCTTTGATGCCATGCGCCGCCTGGGTGATGAGGCCCTTGGCCGGTTGGAGCAGGACCCCGATAAAATAGCCGTCATCATTTTCGGGCGCCCCTATAACGCGTTTGTTGAATCAGCCAATATGGGGATTCCTCACAAGTTGGCGTCGAGAGGGGTTCAGGTCATCCCCCTTGATTTTCTTCCCATCGAGGAGGAGGCATCCAAGCGGCACATGTACTGGGGGATGGGGCAGCGGATTCTTCAGGCGGCCCGATACGTAAAACGGCATAAACAACTTTTCGGCACCTACATCACCAACTTTTCATGCGGCCCGGATTCCTTCGTTATCGGCTATTTCCGGGACATCATGGGGCTTAAACCGTCACTGACCCTTGAACTGGACAGCCACACGGCCGATGCCGGCATTGAGACCCGGATTGAAGCCTTCCTGGACATCGTATCCGAGTATCGTCAATTGCTCATTGGGAAAAAACCCGTATCGTCAAGGGCTCCCTTTACACCCGCAAGAACCATCGTTGAAAAAGATGTGCCCAAAGTGGTCACTTCATCGGGGGATGTCCTTTCAATGGCGGACCCTAGAGTCAAGTTCCTGATCCCGTCCATGGGTCGTCTTGGCACGGAGCTGCTGGCCTCCGTATTTCGTGATGCCGGCTTCAATGTGGTCCATCACCCGCCCGCTGACGAGGCTGTCCTCAAGACGGGCCGGGCCAACACGTCCTGCAAGGAATGCCTGCCGCTGATACTGACGACCGGAAAACTCCTCAACTATGTTTACAATGAGAAGCTCGACGATGAAGTGCTGGTCTATTTCATGGCATCCGCATCCGGACCCTGCCGGTTCGGCCAGTATTCGATTTTCATGGAGGACCTGATCCGGCGCCTGCAGATTCCGGACGTCGCCATTTTTTCGCTCACATCCGATAATTCGTATTACGGCATCGAAGGCAGTTTCAATTACTATAAGGCGTGGTGGTCGATTGTTATTTCGGACTTTATGGAGGACGCCAGGTCAATGATCCTGGCCAATGCAAGGGATGTTTCCCAGGGAGTGGAAATTTTCGAAGCACAGTGGCATCTTATCGTCAAAGAGGTTGAAAAGGGAAATTTCAAATCCATCCGATCCCAGTTGGACAAATCAGCTTCCATATTGGGTGACATCCCCATGAAGCGTCCCCCCTCACAGGTTCCGACGATTCTCATTACCGGAGAGATTTTTGTCAGAAGAGACGGGCTTTCCCGGCAATATCTGACGGAGCGCCTTGCTGAGAAAGGGTTTGCAGTGATATGCTCACCGGTTTCCGAGTGGATTCATTACACCAATTATGATGCAGGCGTCAACGGAAGCCCGCTTGGAATGACATGGAAGGAAAAGCTGAAATCCTATCTCAGGCAGAAACTGATGAAGCGGCACGAAAAGAAACTGAACCATTCATTGTCCCGGTCAAAGCTGGTTCATGCAAAAATGGCCGACATTTTAACAGTTGTTGAAAATGCATCCCCCTACGTTTCCCCGAAATTCAGCGGGGAGGCGGTTCTTACCGTCGGAAGCGCCCTGACCGAAGTTGCTTCAGAGGTGGCGGGCGTCATCATTATCGGGCCATTCGGATGTATGCCCAATCGCATATCCGAGTCCATCCTGTCTGAGATCATGACCCGGGCGGACAAGCTCCGCACCACGAATGGCAGCAATGGCCTGGAGAAAGTCCTTTCAGACATGGAGCGCCTGCCGTTTCTTGCCATCGAAACAGACGGGTCGCCCTATCCACAGCTTATTGAAGCAAAACTGGAGGCATTCTGTCTCCATGCCGAAAGGCTTCATGAAAGGATGATGGCAAGCGGTTTCAGACATTAGCTGCCAAAGGGGTGTCCGACCGGAATGATATAGAGCGGATGCGTTTCGCCGTCTATTTTAAGGATGCTGCGCATCATTTCGTCATTGAATGCGCCAATGGGGACATGCCCGAGGCCCATGGCCTCAGCCTGCAGAAGCATGTTCTGGGCAGCGTGGCCGGCTTCTATCAAGACATATTGCATGCCTCTTTTTCCGTATTTACCCATTGTTCTCGGGAAGACGCCCAAAAAAACAAATACGGCGGGGGCCTCCCTGATGGGGTGCTGGCTCAGCGCCGCTTCCCATATGGTTTGCCGGTGATCTCCGGGGGACACGATCTCAAGGTCATGGGATTCCGTGCGGTAGTGATACAGGCCCCGGGGGAGGCTTTCCACGTTGCCGGTCGCCACGTAGACCTCAAGCGGGTAGAGTGCCCCGGCCGACGGCGCTGTCCGGTAACCCCTGGGCCCGCTGATCCCCTGTGCGGCCCACAACATCTGAGCAACATCCTGCAGGGTCAGCGGTTTGTCTGAAAAAGACCTGGTGGAGCGGCGGTTGGAAATCGCCTTTTCAACAGAAACATGGCCGTCTTTGACGGGTTCGGGGAGCTTGACGATTTCGGAGCCGTCTTTATGCTTCATGGCGTGCCCCCTTTCCGTTAATAATGCTATTCCTGAAAACAACAGGAAGACTATCATGAAGGCAATGATCGATTTGCCCTTTTTCATCGGGACCCCCTTGTATGCCTGTTTGTTTAACCATTCATGCCAGTCTGACATGTTACCAGCATACCCATCTGCAAGGCAAGGGCAAAGGGGCGTCGGGCTTTCATAACCTGGTTTTGCAATCCGGGTTTCGACCGATTTTTTTGGGGGGGGTTGCTCAAATCGAAATCGGGATCGAAAAACACAGAATGTGCTGCAACCGAAAGTGACAGGAAAAAGGTCAAGCCGCCCCCTGGCGGCGGTTCTTTGAATTGACAACTGTATAATATTGTTTTTTAGTATAAAAACTCATATTTATTTCTTTTTCGGAGCAAACCATGCATCCCGGCATTTACCTGGCAGGCGATGATCAGTCGGACGTTTTTTCAGGCATCGACCCCCAAAGCCTTTCCCTGTGCCACCCGTCCTGGAACAAGGACGTTTCCTTGTTCCACCCGTGGACTGCCAGGCAGGATGATGGGTCGCAGCCGGTCCTGCAGAAAACGTGGGTTGCTGAAGGCTACGGGGGAGATGCCCGCATCTGGGTTGTTGGCACCTGCACGTCCACCATGGAAGTCGCCCGCCACATGATTTCAGTGGGCAGGATGGGGCCGTGGTCGTCGGTCATGGCCGTCCGCCAGACAGCAGGGCGCGGTCAGCGCGGACGCAACTGGATATCACCGGCCGGAAATATCTACGCGACGGTTTACTGGCGCCTGGATGATGAACAATCCGCTCCTTACAGGAACATTGCTTCCCTGCTGGCAGGGGATATGCTGGCATATGTTTTCGGTCAATCGGGCATCGATGCGTTTGTTAAGTGGCCCAACGATATTGTGCGCAATAACCGCAAAATCAGCGGCATTCTGGTTGAGGAGCGCGAAGGGCATTTATTGGTGGGCATTGGCATCAACCTGGTGTCAGCACCCAAAGCTGCCATGCTCGATGATGATTTCGTTCTCCCCGCGGCATGCCTGGATCCTGAATCGGCATCTTTTTCACCGCTTGTTTTCTGGGAAAAACTGGTGACCATGGGAAGGGCCCGCCTGGAGGGCATTATCGCCACAATGCCGCCCGAACAATTTGTCAGGGAACTGGAACACCGGCTGGCCTGGACAGGGGCGGACATCCGGGTCCGCCAGGGCGCAGCGGCGCCTTTTCAGGCGCGTCTTCTGGGGCTTGCCCCGGACGGCGGGTTGAAGATCCAACGCGATGGCCATGCCGAGGTGTTATACACCGCAACGATCCGGCCATTATAGGCCAATAATGTCGCAATGCCAGAGTCTTTATCGGGTTTCATTTGCAGGACGCCCAGGGGACGGAATTCAATTCCGTCTCCCGGGTTAAGGCCGATGTTTTTTGGGGCCGGGGGTGCATAAGCGCAGCACGTTACCACGCCCGAAGGTCAACCGGGTATCCGGCCGCCCCAATGCAGCACAGGGCGCCTGCCAGGTCGTGGACCCCGCCCTGCTTCCCGGAAGAGGCGTCAATGGAAAACGCCTTGAAAGGGCGTCCTTTCAATATAGCGTTGACAAGGCCCGTCAACACGTTTTTCGGCCCGACCTCCACAAAAAACCGCACCCCGTCGGCATGCATGTTGTTGATCTGATCCATGAAGCGGACGGGGCTGACCAGGTGGACCCCAAGAAGGCGGCGGGTTTCCTGTTCATCCGCAGGGTAGGGCAGGGCTGTCTTGTTGGAATATACCGGGATTGTCCCGGGAAGGACCTCAACGGCGTCGATTTTTCTGTGAAACCCTTCCGCGGCATCCGAAACCATGCGGCTGTGGAATGCTGCATATACCGGCAGCAGCATTGCCCGGATGCGCTGTTGCTTGCAGACGCCCAGCATTTTTTCAATTTCAGGGCTGCTCCCGGACAATACCCCCTGCTCAGGGCTGTTTTTGTTGGCAACGACCACGTCGGCGCCGCTTTCTTTTACAAGCTGCTCAATGGCATCCGGATGCGCTTTTACAGCAAGCATCTGCCCCTTGTCGGCACCGCATGCATCGGCCATCAGGCGTCCCCGCCATACTGAAAGGCTGAGAAAGTCTGTTTCATCGATCCGCCTTCCGGCGCAAAGCGCGGTCAGCTCCCCAAAACTGTGGCCTGCGGCGGCTTGGGGGAAAACCTGGAATGTGGAAAGGATATTCATCATGATGAGGCTCAGCGCACCAATGGCCGGCTGCGCAACATCGGTCTGACGGAGAAGGCCTTCCAGCCGGCTTTTTTCTCCGGGTTCAGCCGTCAATTCCGGGTAAATAAAATGCCGCAGCGATTGTTCCTGCTTGAACATCGGTTCGATTGCATCAAAAACGGCTGCCGTCCGCGGAAACGCATCCACAAGGTCCCGACCCATGCCGATATACTGGCTCCCCTGGCCCGGGAAAAGAAAAGCGATTTTACCGGGCACGTCCCCCTCGCCATAAAAAATGCCGGCCGGGGGCTTGAAATCCAGTTTTTCAGGATCATTTAGAAAAGCGAGAGCCTGATGCAGAAGGGGCTCAAAAGGCTCATCACGGCTCACCACCATCAGCAGTCGAGAGAAATCACCGGGGTTGAATGCATCCCTGAAACGTTTTGCCTGCACGGCAAATTTCATTTGATCCCCGGAAAGGCTTGCCGCCGGCGCCATCTTATCAAGACGGGCCTTGGCGGCATCCCGGCTTTCGCCTGAAACGGCGAAAATTTCGATCTGGCGGGTACCGGCATCAATCAAACCAGACTCCTTTGCTGCTATTGCAGGCACTGTCTGATTGACCACGATAAAGGGGGGAGTATATATTCATCATCAGGCACCCCCTTTGCCATGGTGGGCAATAAAAGCATGTATGTCCTGAAAATATGTCATTCCGGCAAGTGCGAAAATATTGTTATGGTCTGCGCCATAAACGATTTTCATGGTCTTCCTGGCAGACGGCGCGGATTCAAAGAGAAGCTCGCCGTGCGTAAGCGGGATGATATGGTCGTGTTCGGCGTGGATAATCATTACCGGCCCATTGAAATGACGAATGCCGTCCGC
>SKZX01000303.1 GCA_007127175.1 Desulfobacterales bacterium | reverse complement strand
TTTGCGCAAGCCATGGAGATATCAGCGTTCTCCTGCAGTTGCAAGGGCAATACCCGGCGCCACACGGGGGAAATTGTCCTTTAATAAAAGGGCAGGCAGGGGCTTCGACCCGCAGACTGGAAGTCTGTCCCCTGGGGGTTCTGCAAATTCGACCCCGATTTCGATTTGAATTCCCAAACAAAGAGATAGGACTTTTTTCGATGCCATCGATAAGGACATCTTGAAAATCCATACAATAAAATGATAACATCCATTCATTTTCAAACCTTCTTGTTTTAACCCATCAATGTGAATTGCGCCTTCTTGCCGAAAGAGTTGCGAATTGAAAGAAAACATATTGTTTAAAAACGGCCTTCGGGATACTTCCGCATACAATGCCGACTCCGTTGAGGTCCTTGAAGGCCTTGACCCCGTCCGCCGCCGTCCGGGGATGTACACGGACACCCAGCGCCCCAACCACATGGCCCAGGAAGTCATCGACAACAGCGTGGATGAAGCCATTGCCGGGTTTGCGGACAAAATCGAGGTCGCCCTGTTTGAGGACGGTTCCCTCCAGGTGTCGGACAACGGGCGCGGGATGCCCGTGGACATGCATTCCACGGAGAAGATTTCCGGCGTCGAGGTGATCATGACCCGGCTTCATGCCGGGGCAAAGTTCTCCAACAAGGACTACCGCTTCTCCGGCGGCCTCCATGGAGTGGGGGTCTCCGTTGTCAATGCCCTTTCCTCCCGCCTGGAGATTGAAATTTTCAGGGACGGGGAAAAATATGAAATCACCTTTGAAGGCGGTTACAAGGTCAAGGACCTCACGCCGACCGGCACCGCCCCCCGGCGGAAAACCGGCACCGTCATCCGCTTCTGGCCCGACCCGCAGTATTTTGACAACACGGCGTTTTCCACCGCCCGCCTGTCCCACAACCTCAGGGCAAAGGCGGTTTTATGCCCGGGCCTGGAAGTCGTGTTCGTCAATCACGTTACCGGGGAGACCAAGACCTGGAAATTCACCACCGGCCTGGATGAATACCTTTCCGTGTCGCTGAACGGCCTTGAAACCGTTCCTGAAAAACCCTATGCGGGCGGCATCGAGGAAACCGATGAACAGGTGTCCTGGGCATGCACATGGATGCTGGAACCGGGTGAGATTGTGGCTGAAAGCTATGTCAACCTGATCCCCACGCTCCAGGGCGGCACCCATGTCACCGGTTTCCGCCAGGGCCTGTTAAATGCGCTCAGAGAATTCTGCGATCTGCGAAAGCTGCTGCCGCGGGGGATCAAACTGACGCCCGACGATGTGTGGGATCACTGCGCCTATGTATTGTCCGTTAAAATGGTGGACCCCCGCTTTTCGGGGCAGACCAAGGAAAAACTGGCCTCGCGCCAGTGCGGGGTGTTCGTGTCGGCGGCGGTCAAAGACGCCTTCAGCCTGTGGCTGAACCAGAACCCGGCCGTTGGGGAGCGCATTGCTGAAATCGCGGTCAATAGCGCACGAAACCGCATTCGCGCATCTAAAAAAGTGGACAGGAAAAAAGTGGTTTCCGGGCCCACCCTGCCCGGCAAGCTCGCGGACTGCGTCAGCCAGGACGTGGAGCAGTGCGAACTGTTCCTGGTGGAGGGCGACAGTGCCGGGGGGTCGGCCAAGCAGGCCAGGAACCGCCAGACACAGGCCATCCTGCCGCTCAGGGGGAAAATACTCAACACCTGGGAGATCGAACCGGACGCCATCTTCTCGTCAAAGGAAATCCGGGACATCGCCGTGGCCGTCGGTATGGAGCCCGGCTCCCCGGACATCAACGGCATCCGGTACGGCAAGACCATCATCATGACCGACGCGGACTCGGACGGCCTTCATATCGCCACCCTGCTGTGCGCTCTTTTCCTGAAGCATTTCAAGCCCCTGGTCATGGCAGGAAGGGTATACGCGGCCCTGCCCCCCCTCTACCGGATCGACATTGGAAAACAGGTGTATTATGCATTGGACGCAATCGAGAAAAGCGCCATCCTGAAAAAGTACGACAAAAAAAACCAGAAGGCGTCTGTGCAGCTTTTCAAGGGCCTTGGCGAGATGAACCCCTTGCAGCTGCGCGAAACCACCATGGACCCGGACACCCGCAGGCTGGCACGACTGACCATTGACATGGACAACCCGGACAGGCTCTACGGCATCATGGACATGCTGCTCGGGAAAAAGCATGCCCCCGCCCGAAGGCGCTGGCTTGAAGAAAAAGGAAACCTGGCCGATATATGAAAGCACCGGACACCAACGGATTCGAATCCCTGACCATTGACGCCTACAGCGAAAAGGCCTACCTCAATTATGCCATGACCGTTATCATGCACCGGGCGCTTCCCTATATCGGCGACGGGCTGAAACCGGTGCAGCGGCGGGTGCTGTACGCCATGTCCGAGCTGGGGCTGAAAAACACCGCCAAGCACAAAAAATCCGCCCGCACCGTCGGGGATGTGCTCGGCAAATTCCACCCGCACGGGGATACGGCCTGCTACGAAGCCATGGTGCTCATGGCCCAGCCGTTCTCCTACCGCTACCCGCTCATCGACGGGCAGGGAAACTTCGGGTGCGTGGACGACCCCAAATCATTTGCCGCCATGCGCTATACGGAAGCCCGGCTGTCGTCTTTCGCCGATATTTTTCTCTCCGAGCTCGGCATGGGTACCGTGGAATGGGTTCCCAATTTCGACGGCACCCTGAAGGAACCGGCAACCCTGCCGGCCCGGCTGCCCAACATCCTGCTCAACGGCACCATGGGAATCGCCGTGGGGATGGCAACAGACATCCCGCCCCACAACACCGGCGAAGTCATCAACGCCCTTGTGTATCTTATCGACCACCCCGATGCCGG
>SKZX01000379.1 GCA_007127175.1 Desulfobacterales bacterium | reverse complement strand
CTTTGACAGCTGCCTGGCGGGCGGGGTTCTGCCCGTAGCCGCATGGCAGGACCATGCCCATGATGGCCTCATCCACGATAGCCTTATCAATGCCCGCACGGGCAATCGCCTCCTGAATCACTATGGCGCCAAGATCCGTGGCGCCGGTGCCTGCCAGGGAACCGTTATAAGCGCCAAGCGGGGTCCGCACCGCACTCACAATAACCGGTTGTGTCATTTTTCCTCCGTAAATTTCCGTGTTATATTAATTTTTTATCCAGTGCCAGGACCGGAATAATCCAAGGTAAAAAACCAGTGGACTTGGTGGACTTAGTGGACATAATGGACATTTACATGTTCCGGCGATACTTACCCCCCACTTCATATAGTGCCCCCGTGATCTGGCCGAGGGAGCAGCATCTCACGGTATCCATCATCTCTGCAAAGATATTGCCGCCGGACAGCACCGTTTCCTTGAGCTTGCTGATGGCTTCCGGCGCCTTTTCGCTGTTTCTTTCCTGGAAATCGGCAAGGCGCCTGAGCTGGGAGGCTTTTTCCGCTTCAGTGGCGCGGGCGAGCTCCAGGTCCGAAAGGGCCGCATCCGGGTCATAATCCGGGCTGATAAATGTGTTGACGCCGATGATGGGAAGCTCCCCGGAATGCTTCAGGTGCTCGTAATACATGGATTCTTCCTGTATCTTGCTGCGCTGGTAGCCCCGCTCCATGGCGCCCTGGACCCCGCCGCGCGACGTGATGCGGTCGAACTCCGACAAAACGGCTTCTTCCACCAGGTCCGTCAGCGTTTCGATGATAAAACTGCCCTGGTTCTGGTTTTCATTTTTGGTCAGACCGAATTCCCGGTTCAAAATCAGCTGGATCGCCAGGGACCGGCGGACGGACTCTGCCGAGGGCGTGGTCACGGCCTCGTCATAGGCATTGGTGTGCAGGCTGTTGCAGTTGTCGTAGACGGCATACAGTGCCTGCAGGGTCGTTCGGATGTCGTTGAACTGGATCTCCTGGCTGTGAAGCGAGCGACCTGATGTCTGGATGTGGTACTTGAGCATCTGTGACCGGACGTCCGCGCCGTATTTTTCCTTTAAGGCCACGGACCATATGCGCCGTGCCACCCTGCCGATAACACTGTATTCCGGGTCCATGCCCGATGAGAAAAAATAGGACAGGTTCGGCGCGAAGCTGTCGATGGGCATGCCGCGGGACAGATAATATTCCACGTAAGTGAAACCGTTGGCCAGGGTGAACGCGAGCTGGGATATGGGGTTGGCGCCGGCTTCGGCGATGTGGTAGCCGGAAATGGACACCGAGTAAAAATTCTTCACGCACTGGTCGATAAAATACTGCTGTATGTCGCCCATCATTTTAAGGGCGAAATCAATCGAAAAAATACAGGTGTTCTGCCCCTGGTCCTCTTTCAGGATATCCGCCTGGATGGTGCCGCGAACATTGGACAGGACGCGCTTCCGGATCTCTTTGGCCTCCTTTTCATCAGGCCTGCGCCCATTTTCAGCTTCAAACGCATCCAGCTGCTGGTCAATCGCCGTGTTAAGGAACATCGCCAGCATGATGGGCGCGGGCCCGTTTATGGTCATGGAAACCGATGTGTTGGGCGCGGCCAGGTCAAACCCGCCGTAAAGGACCTTGACATCGTCAAGGTTGCACACACTGACACCGGACGTCCCCACTTTGCCGTATATATCCGGCCGCAGGTCCGGGTCGAACCCGTAAAGGGTCACCGAATCGAACGCCGTGGACAGGCGTTTTGCCGGGTAGGCCTCGGACAGCAGCCTGAAACGGCGGTTGGTCCTTTGCGGGTCCCCCTCGCCGGCAAACATCCGGGTGGGGTCCTCATCGGCGCGCTTCAGGGGGAACACCCCGGCCGTGAAGGGAAACCGGCCCGGAACGTTTTCCTTGCGCATCCAGGTATACAGGTCACCGGGGTCCGAATACCCGGGCAGGGCGATTTTGGGCACCTGAAGGTGGGAGAGCGTTTCCCTTTTCAGCGGCACCCGGATTTCCCGGTCGCGTACCGTGTAAACAAACTCGTCCTGTGTATAGGCTTCCCGGATTTCCTGCCATTCATTGACCAGTTTTTCGGTTTCCGGGAGCAAAGACGCCCTGGCCTTTTCAATTTCCGCTTTTAACCTGCCCATGAGTTCGTCTGCATCCCCGTCCAGATCGCCACCTGAAATGACTTGGGCAGCCTGTTCAAGATGGTGGGCTTTTCGAACCACCTCGGCCTGTTTTTTGGTCTCTTCATGGTAATGCCGCAGGGTATCGGAGATCTCCGAAAGGTAGCGGGTCCGCTCCGGGGGAACGATAATGGACTTGGATGAAGACTCCCGGATATCCATAGCTTCCAGGCTTGATTCAAGCTTGACCCCTGTTTTCAGATGCAGCGTTTCCAGCAGGAACCGGTACATGGCGGTCACGCCGTCGTCGTTGAACTTGGCCGCGATGGTGCCAAACACCGGCATTGCTTCAGGCTTTTGATCAAAGGCTTTCTTGTTTCGCTGGACCTGCTTGCGGATGTCGCGCAAGGCGTCCTCGCTGCCCTGTTTGTCAAACTTGTTGATCACGATGATGTCCGCGTAATCCAGCATATCGATTTTCTCAAGCTGTGTGGCAGCGCCGTAATCGGCCGTCATGACGTAAATGGAAAGATCGGTGAGATCGAAAATATTGGAAGAGCCCTGGCCGATACCGGCCGTCTCGATAATAATCAAATCCATGCCTGCTGCTTTCAATATATCGACCGCATCCGGCAGGACCGTGGGCAACTCGAAGCTGGTCCGGCGAACCGCCATGCTTCTGAGATAAACACGGGGCGTATCGATGGCGTTCATGCGGATGCGGTCGCCCAG
>SKZX01000160.1 GCA_007127175.1 Desulfobacterales bacterium | reverse complement strand
TGTACCGTACCTCCAGGGTTTCCCGGTTGTAGCGTTTTCCGTGACACACGTCGCAGGTCACGAACACGTCCGGCAGAAAATGCATTTCGATCTTGATGATGCCGTCCCCGCTGCACGCCTCACAGCGCCCGCCCTTCACGTTGAAGGAAAAACGCCCCATCTTATACCCCCGGGTCCGTGCATCCGGGGTTGCGGCAAACAGCTCCCGGATATACGTGAACACGCCTGTGTACGTTCCCGGGTTGGACCGGGGGGTCCGGCCGATGGGGGACTGGTTGATGTTGATCACCTTGTCCACGTGCTCGTGCCCGGAAACGGACTGGTGCTTGCCGGGCGGCGCGCTCAGACGGTAAAACCGGCGTCCGAGCACCCTGTACAGGACTTCCAGGACCAGTGTCGATTTCCCGGAACCAGACACCCCGGTGACGCAGGTAAAGCATCCCAGGGGGAAGTCGACGTCGATGTGCTTCAGGTTGTTTTCAGATGCACCCTTGATGGAAACATGCCGGTTGGGGTCCACAGCCCGCCTGGCTTCCGGCACCCGGATCTCCCGGCGCCCGGCCAGGTAATCACCGGTCAGGGAGTCCGCAGCATCGCCAATGTTTTCAGGCGGGCCGGCATACACCACGTAGCCGCCTTTTACACCGGCGGCAGGGCCCATGTCCACCACGTGGTCTGAAGAGCGGATCGTGTCCTCGTCATGCTCCACGACCAGAACGGTGTTGCCAAGGTCCCGCATTTCCATGAGGGTGTCGAGCAGGCGGCGGTTGTCCCGCTGGTGAAGGCCGATGCTCGGTTCATCGAGCACGTAGAGAACACCGGTGAGCTTGGCGCCGATCTGGGTTGCCAGGCGGATGCGCTGGCTCTCGCCGCCCGAAAGCGTTACCGCGCTTCGGTCTATGGTCAGATAAGATAGCCCGACGTTTTCCAGAAAAGCCAGGCGGTCATGAATTTCCTTCAAAATCCGTTCTGCAATGGCGGCCGTCTTTCCCTCCAGGGGCAGGTCCCTGAAAAAATGGAGGGCTTTTTCAACCGAAAGCGCCGTTACCTCGGAAATGTTCTTGCTGTTTATCTTAACGGCGAGACTGACCGGGTTGAGCCTGGCCCCCCCGCACGCGGGGCAGGGCCTGAAATTCATGTACTGCTTGACCTCTTCACGGATCGCACTGGAATCCGTTTCCATGTATCGGCGGTTCAGGTTGGGGATCACCCCTTCGAAGGGTCGGGTGAAATTGACCTGGCGCCTTCGGAAAGACGACTGGAAGGGGATTTTCTGCTCACCGGAGCCATACATGATCACGTCCTTGAATTTCTCCGGCAGGTCTTTATACGGAGTGTAAATATCCGTGCCGTAATGCGCGGTGAGCGCCTCCAGGAATTCCGCGAACTGCACCGAACTTCGGTTTGCCCAGGGCAGTACCGCGCCTTCCCGCAGGGACAGTTCCGTGTCCGGGACGATAAGCTCCGGGTCGAACTCGGTTGCCGTTCCCAGCCCGTCACACCGGGTGCACGCCCCTTGCGGAGAGTTGAAGGAAAAGCTCGCCGGCGTGAGTTCGGGAAAACCGATGCCGCAGTGGACACAGGCCATTTTTTCGGAAAACAGGACCGGCTCGTTTTGCCCGCCACCATTGGCATCCAACACTTCAACCGCTGCAAGCCCCTCGGAGTGGGAAATGGCCAGTTCCATGGAATCGGCCAGGCGGTTGTGGATGCCCTCCTTGACCACCAGGCGGTCAACCACGACATCGATTGTGTGCTTCCGGTTCTTGTCCAGAGGCCCCACAGCATCGATTTCATCCATTTTCCCGTTCACCTTGACCCTGGCAAAGCCCTCCTTTTTCAAACGGGCCAGGAGCCGTTCATGGGTGCCTTTCTGGGCGGTCACCAGCGGCGCCAGGATGATGATCCGGGTACCCTCGGGCATGGCCATGACCTGGTCCACCATCTGGTCGATGGACTGAAACGTGATCGCGCGGCCGCACTGGTAGCAGTGGGGCGCGCCGATCCTTGCGAAGAGCAGCCGCAGGTAGTCGTATATTTCGGTCACCGTTCCGACGGTTGAGCGTGGGTTGTGGCTTGCGGATTTCTGCTCGATGGCAATGGCCGGGGACAAGCCCTCGATGGCGTCCACGTCCGGTTTTTCCATCCGCTCCAGGAACTGGCGGGCGTATGCGGAAAGCGATTCCACGTAGCGTCGCTGCCCTTCGGCATAGAGCGTGTCAAAGGCCAAAGATGACTTGCCGGAGCCGGAAAGCCCCGTAATAACGATAAACCGGTTGCGCGGAAGCGACAGGTCGATATTTTTCAGGTTGTGCTGGCGGGCGCCCCTGATGGTGATGTTGCCTGATGTCATATATAGTCACTATTTTGTTCTAAATATTGATAAAATGCCCTGCAATGCCGGCCTTGCGCCTCATGGCGCGCTGCGCAGGCAAAGGGCCTGAACGGCCGCCATTTCAATGGCCGCCAGCAGGCTTCCCGGATCGGCCTTGCCCTGCCCTGCAATATCGTAGGCGGTGCCGTGGTCGACCGATGTCCGGATGACGGGAAGCCCCAGGGTCGTGTTGACCCCGTCTGTAAAATGGATCATCTTGAACGGGATCAACCCCTGGTCGTGGTACATGCACACCACCGCGTCATAAGCGCCGGATGCGGCGTGGTAAAACAGCGTGTCAGGCGGAAGCGGGCCGATGGCCCGGATTCCCCGGGCAGCGGCATTTTTGACCGCCGGCCGGATGATTTCCGTTTCCTCGGAGCCGAACATGTCTTCTTCCCCGGCATGGGGGTTGAACCCCGCAACCGCGATATCCGGCTGTTCAATGCCGAAGCGCGTTTTCAGTGATTGATCCGTTAGCGCGATAACAGTCTCGATATTT
>SKZX01000430.1 GCA_007127175.1 Desulfobacterales bacterium | reverse complement strand
CTTGCCATAGCTTGCGGTATAAATAAAATCTTGAAGTTTATCCGGATAAACGCTTGTTCGGATAACGTAATACCGCTCGTCCACCAATCGCTTGACGCCGACCGTAAAGTGGGGCTGGCGTCGCAGCCCGAGATAAAGGTCCGTAACAATGTAGCTTTCCGGCTGCCTCAGGAGTTGGACATACCAGTTTTCATCGCTGTAATCCTTGTTGAGAAGATTCGGATAAGGCCCGGCATAACCGGTCTGTATGCCCTCCGGGTTGATGAGCCCGACGTCCACGAAGGCTTCGTCCGCCTGTATCAGGCTGTCCAAATAGGCGTGCATCATCTCATGCCCGGGTTTCAGTGAAAAATCTTCCTTATGAAACAGATTGAATACATTGACAATTTTCTTCTGCATGAAGAGATCGATGGTGTTCTTCTGGCTTTCGGCAACCGCCACCATCTGGAGCTTGCTGCTCTCCCGCATGCTTTGATCGAATTTATAACTGAAATAGGTGCTGAGTATGCTGATGGGAATCAGGTAGGTGATAAACAGACAAATAAGGATGCCGTGCTTCAGCCATCGGTAATAATTCCTGGTGAGCTCCTTGCTGGGGGGGGCTTCACGCTCGCCAGATTTTCTGCCGCCATGGCTTTTGCGGTTTGAACCGGGCTGCCGGACTTCATGTTGTGCCATGCATTGTCCCAACTTCAAGGTTAAAAATGCTCGGAAATCCGCCTGAAGCACAAAAAAAACAATGCTCTCCTTAAAACAAACTTTTGGAATTTTGTCAATATGAATCAAATTTTGTCATTCTGATTCAAAAAAATTTGATTCATACACTCCCTGCCCGGAAATGGCGCGATTATATTCGCTGAAGGGAAGGCCAGAACCCATCTCAAAATTATCCTTCGGCCCGATCGCTTTTCTGGGGAATCGAAATCGCTATCCCTATCGGGATCGCAATCGAAAAAAACAATATGACATGTTGGACATGAAATGCGTGATGGCTATCGTCTTTAACAAGTAAGACGCCAACAAAGAGGCTGGGAAGAAAGCCAATTTTGATAGGGGCTACAGGAAACAGACGTGCGCAAATTGCCTATAAAACGGAAAAGGGACGGATGATCCGGATTGGCCGGGAAGAAAAAAACCGGGGGCGACCGGCGCCACCGGCTTATCGGGAAATGGAAACGGTCTGGTGGCTGCAAAAAAAGCGCTTTATCCCGACGCGGCGGGATCAAGCGCTTTTTTTGAGTTCATCAACAACTTGTTTGTCTGATGTTACGAAAACCCGATCAGCGGCCAATAAACCATTACCGACAGCGTGCAGACCAGCAGCAGGAAGATGCACCAGGGCACGGCGTACTTGACGAACTGCCCCTGGGTGAAATAGCCGGTGCTGTATGCGATGATGGTCGGCGGGCAGCCGATGACCAGCATGATAAAAGAGGTCGTCATTGGCGCCAGCAACGCAATCGCCTGGGGCGACATGTCCATCATGTCCGCCATGGGCAGCGTGATGGGCAGCATGAGCGCAACGGCCGCCGAGTTGCTCATGAGGCTGGACACAAACGACCCGAAGAAACCAAAGCCGAAATAAACGATAAACTCGTGCTTCCCCTGGAGGAGCGGCAGCAGGGTTTCGGCCAGGAACAGGCCGGCGCCGGTTTCCAGCATGGCCATACCCAGGGAAACACCCGCGCCAAAAACGATCCACGATTCCCACGGGAACTTGTCGCAGATGGTTTGAAACGAGATAAACCGGGGCCCGCAGAAACCCATGATGGCAAGCGCTGCCGGGATGCTGACATGCCAGCCGGTGAAATCCCCGGCAAACCAGAGAATGAAGGTGACGAGAAAAACGACGAGCACCCCGGTTTCCTTAAAAGTCATGGGGCCGGGGTCTTCCAGCTCGATCCCCGTCAACTCCTTTTCTTTCGGGCGGAAAACAACCCATAGAATTGCCCAGGTGCCAAGGGCGGTGAGGATGGCGATGGGGAACTGGATGCCCATGTATTGCATGAACCCGATCGTTATGGCTTCGGCAAAGCGCGGCGATTCCTCGGAGAACACTGCCAGTATCTCAAGGGCCAGGGGATTTCGCCCGCCGCCCAGAAGCGTTGCGAACCCGCCTGCGGACGACGCCATGGGAATAAGGAGCATGAAAAACATGGGAAGGCGGTGCCCTTCACCGGGCTTCAGACCCATGGCCATGAAAACCGGCACAAATGCAAAAACCATGATTACCGTAACCGTTGCATCGTGAAAAATGCTGGCAGTCATGGTGCAGCCAATGGCCAGGATAAAGCTGAGGCGCTTGACATTTGTCCCTGCGAATTTCAGAAGATGGTACATGATCCGCTTTGCAAGGCCGACCTCGTTCAAGACCACACCGAACATGATGATCATGAGCACGAACATGACCGCCGGGCTGGCAAAGGGGGCCCAGGCATCATGGGGGGACTGAATATTAAACAAGATAAGCCCCGCACCCACCAGCAGGGCCGTCACCCCTATGGGAACCGCCTCGGTGACGAACAGGATCACAACGGTGGCAAGCAGGGCAAGCAACCTGTGCCCCTCGGGTGTCAAGCTGTCCGGTGTCGGCAGAAGCCAGATGAATAGCCCGACCGCAACGGCGATGGCAGCCTTGATGATAATCGACTTTGCGCTGGTGTCCTGGTTCAAAGATTCAACTTCAGCCATTAACCATACCTCATAAATATTTTATTAATAATGACGGCTGCGTAAAAAGTCCAATATCTGCGTTGCGAGCAATCTTTGAAGAATCTCACGTACACATAAGTACTATCAATTCTTCAAAAATTGCTCGCGCCTTGATCTTGAACTTTTTTCTTTGCCGTAAAAAAACGACTTTTTACAGTTTCATCAAT
>SKZX01000161.1 GCA_007127175.1 Desulfobacterales bacterium | reverse complement strand
CCGATAAGTGCCTTGAGTCTGGCAGCCGGTATACGGATGTCGTCGCTGTTATATTTCCTGGCCCGCTGCAGCAGAAAGCGGTACATATTTTCAGTTTTTCCGCGCACAATCTGCTTTGCGCAGGCCAGTGCAGCGACCGGTTCATTGAGATGAATATACTGGGCCTTTCTGAGCGCCACATGACGATGTTCATCAATGGCAATACGGGCGCGAAACCGGCCGGTGGGGGTTATGAAAACAGTTTCAATTCGATTTTGAATAAGGAAGTCCAGGACCCCGCTGGAAAGCGAAACATAACCCACCAGCATCATACGTTTCAGATTGTCGGCCGGGATCTCCTCCACCACGGACTTATCCTTGACGATCTTCAGCGAATTGCCGTCCTTGCGGATATAGGCCCCGGGCTCTATAATATACACGGATTCCATATCAGATAAACCGCTCCACCTGGCTGATGGCCAGTTTCAGGTTGTTAATGGCAGCCCCAAGATTTTCAGCTTTCTCGGTTTTTTTGGGCAAATCTCCGGCCCAATTCAGGTGTAAAAGGGGGTGGATATAGCCGTCTGCGTTTTCAAACGCGCAAAAACGGCCTGTGTAATTCAGCAAAGTGTGAATACGGCGGCACCCGAGGGGGGTACTCCGAACCCGGGATAATTTATAATCTACCAGGTGCGGATTGTAGTCCGGCTGGAACCCCATGAGATGGTGCAGGTAAGCCTTTGCCTCAGGCAGAAACCCGATAGTCTGAAAAACAATTTTTTCTTCCCGGAGGGTGATTTCCTTGCCGGAACGACAGACAGCGGCGACCTGTGCAATAGGAGGGCAACGGCATTCCAGTTTGAAAAGCTCGGGGTATTTGTCAGCCACGGGCTTCATTGACGGATGCATGACAACATCGGCCTTTTCCGGCGTATTGACGATTTCCATGAGATTGGCCGGATCCGCAGGATGCACGCCCATGAGATATTCAAGCTGGGCCATGTCTTCACGCTCCCTGCATCCCATAAAATACGAGCGTTTTCCGGTGAGCCTATGGACCCCCAAAGGCAGCTTCACCAGGTTGCCGTAACCTTTGCCGGAAAGATGATCCTGCTTGGGAAAAACTTCCAGGTGAAACGCGGACACATCCCTGGAAAGGGGTTCGGTGATCCGTGAAAGAGCGCTGCGGGCCAGACGGGCCGACAGGGGCGGGTTGAAAAGGAACCAGAAATGAAACCCTTTCCCGCCGCTGTATTCCCCAAGCGGCTCTATCCCTGTTGAACGTGAAATTTCTGCAATCCGTTGTAAAAGATACGTTCTTTCCCTGTAGATCACCTGTTTTTCTTCAGCACTCACCTTCACGCCACGAAATTTTTTTGACAGGTCCATATCGATCACTGCGGTGGCAACTGTCGCGTCAGACCTTAACAGGTATATGCCGTAGGTTTTTACGCCGCTGATATGATCTTCAACATCCGCCCGGTCCATGGGGCGATCGACCGGCACATATCCCTGCTTGTTTTCCGCCTTGTTCGCCCACTGGCGGGCAAAACGATCTTCACGGCCGGCAAAAATCGACCTGTAATGGTCGATCAACTCCTGGCGGCGGCGCATGCGCTCAAAGGGTACTGCCGCTGCTTCTGAAGCCCCGTCGTCAGGTTCGTGCATTAATCCTTGCCCCCGCTTTAACCATTGGTCGTGAAACCCGCCGGGCAAATGCTGTTTCATAAATGCAAGGTTTGATGCCATCTCTTTTTTCCGGCCGAGAATCAGCAGCAGATCGAGAAGGTCTTGCCAGGCTTCCTGAAATCCTGGATTGGCGCGGGTAAGATGACCCAGGACGGTTAGGGCCGTATCGATATCTCCAGCGGTTTGCGCGAGCCTGGCCCACCGAAGCTGACGTTCAGGTTCAAGCGCCTGCCATATAGATGCCTGTGCAAGGACTTTTTGACAATAATCCAGATTGTCCCCGGCAAAAACGTCTTTTTCCACAACGCGGAAAATCAACGCGGGATCAGGCATCCGTGTTTTTTCTCGCAAATTTTTCTTCTCTTCCATCACCGCTCCCCATCAGGGCCTGAACCGGCACCTTTTCCGTCATTACAAACACCACCTTGATGCGCCGGTTCCCGGCCAAGCATTTCCATGAGGGTTTTCAGCTTGGGGAAATACGGCCGGTGGGCCTCAAGCTGAAGTGCCAGCTTTCTTGCCTTGCCGGGATCTCCGAGGCGAAATTGTCCGAGCGCCTGCCAGAAAAGCCCCTCATCGTAATGATTCCCCCATTTTTCTCGAAAAAACGAATCCGCTTGTGCAGCATGCAAGGCAACCTGTTCAAAATTTCCACAATGGTATTCAATCCGGGCAAGCCGGATCAGGGTTTTATGGCGGGAAAGCCGGTCTCTTTCCAGGCCCTGGGTCAAGATCTGCCTGGCCTTTTCTATCTTGCCAAGGGCGCAGCAAATGTCCGTCTCGGTCCATCGAACATAAGGTCGCCTCCGATTTTCCGGGATCCTGTTTATTGACTCCATGGCCCGGGCCGGGTTATCGAGCATCAACCAGGTCCGGCCCAGAAGTTCAAGGACAAAATCATCCGGCTGCCCCTTTGGCCGGGTCTGGAGGGCAAACATCAGCGCATCCCTTGCTTCTTCAAACCGGTTAAGGTGATAATGAATCTTGCCCAAGGCGAAATACTTGAACATCAAGGACATGTAATGGGTGGCTTCGTCCGCGGTCAGGCACTTCCTGACGATCTCAAGGGCAACCGCGGCATGGCCGGCCTGGAGCCGGCAGGATGCCAGCTCATAGAGTGCCTTGATATAATTTTTCTGCTCCTGGCGGTGGAAAGAAACGGATCATTACCGGGGCCGGTAATGGGGTGTGCGCTGCTTTGCGCAGCTGTCT
>SKZX01000180.1 GCA_007127175.1 Desulfobacterales bacterium | reverse complement strand
TCGGCTTTTTCAGCTTCAGCTTCAGCTTGCTTTTTTTTGGATCTGGCCTTCATTTCATTGATTTCATTTTTCCATTCTTCCAGTTTGCTCTCAAGTTTCTTTTCCAGCGCGTCTTTAAAGCCCATCTCTTCAAACTCCTTCAATTACAGTTAAATGCGTATCCCTGATGCAGATAATAATAAGCATATCTTCATAAAAAATAGTTCCCTTTCATGTTTTTTGCAAAATGGCGGGATAGGGTCACTGGATTTGAAACAAGACGCCGACAAAGAGATGAAGCCAACACCCGATTTTGAGACGGGTTCTACCGTTTAGCCTTAAAAATACAGCTTATGCCCCATTGAAAAAACGTGTTTTGATATTCATTTTTTTGATAAAGGCGGCCGGTTTTTATGACCGGCAACGAAAAGAAAGGAGGTGCCGTCATGGAAAAGGCGATGACAAACACAAAACAGGATATCAAGCTTTCAATCGGCGGTTTTATTATTGCAGCAGGAATTTTTACCCTGGTGTTCCACGTGGTGTTGTTTCCTGTTATCGGTATTGTTGTGGGAATTCCGTGGCTGGTCGCAGCAATCGTAGCTGCTGTGGCCACTCGCTGGCGTGAAGCTTCAAAAGCCTGTCTGCCGGGGTTCAGATGGCAGCGGGCATGCAGGTAGTGATCCTTGTGGATTTTTGGATGGGCTCTACTTCATTGGCGGTTCCTGCTGATATACCATCTTGCCGGCTGAAGCGACATCGTAGCCGTCCAGGGCCATTGCGGTCTTTCTGAATTCGGCTTCCTGCAGGATGCCGAGAAAATACTGGATGGGCTTGTCAAAAAACCGGTCCTTGGCTATCAGAAGGTCATAGCGCTCCCATCGGAGCGGTATAAAGTCAAGGCCCAGCAAACCAGCGACCGGGCGGATGCCCAAGCCCATGCCCGCCCGGCCGCACAAAATTTCCAGGCCAACCTCCATGTGACTGTTGACTTCGTTGTGGTATCCCGCAATCGATTCCGGGTCGATGCCTGCTTTTCTGGCTTCCCGGTCGAACAAATGCCGGGTGCCGGTGCCGACGGAGCGGTTGACCAGGCGGATGCCGTTTTTCTTAAGATCGGCGATGCTGCTGATGCCCTTGGGGTTGCCCGCCTGCAGCATGAAGCCCTGCTCGCGTCGGCAGAAATTGACCATCACCGGCACCTGGTTGAATTCCCGGTTGGCGAATTCAAAGTTGTAGTCCGCGCCGTCATCCTGCAGCATGTGGGAGGATGCAATGTGGCACAGGTCCCTGCGAAGGGCACGCAGGCCGCCCATGCTCCCCAGGTTGGCAAATACCGCCAGGAAATCCTGAAAGCAACGGTTGAAAAGGGCGATGGTCTTTTCAAGAAGCAGGTCGTTGCTGCCGGCAAGGACGATCAGGCGGGGGTGGACCGATTCATGGCCGATAGCCCGGGTCGGGTAGTTCAGGGTATTGGCCTCCACCCACGCATCCACAAGGTGCAGGGGGAAGACCCATTTCCCGGTGACCTTGGAAGCAGGCAGCCCTTTTTCCGAAACCAGGGTGTAGACCATTTTCTCGTTGACGCCCAGGTATTCGGCGACCTCTCTGGTTGAAAGCAGCTTTTTCATGGTCAGTCCTTTTTGTTCCAATATGGAGAAGCGGATCAATCGACATATTCATTTTAATATCAAAGATGCTGAATGAAATCAAACGTAAGATGCTATTTGTTATTATTAGAAATATAAATCATATAAATATCGATAAACAAGTTATTTTTTATAAAAATAACTGGAAATAACAAGAAATAACCAATATAGTCGTATGGACCATCGGCAAACAGTGTTGACGCCGAAAAGACAGCAGGATTAACTCAATCTGAAACAGGGGAAGCGATATGGTGCGTTATTTTCTGAAGTTTTTTCTGGGTGCATTTTTATTGGCAACCTCTGCCGCACCTAATGCCGCTGCGGCGGAAAGCCGGATCCTCACCATGAGCACCACCACCAGCACGGAAGCGTCCGGGCTGCTCGATTACCTGCTGCCTGAATTTTATGCTGATACGGGCATCACCGTCCGGGTCATGGCCAAGGGGACCGGGGCTGCACTCCGGGACGGCATGGACGGCAACGTGGATATCGTCTTCGTGCATGACGAAGCCCGGGAAAATCAGTTCGTGGCAGACGGTTATGGCACCAAGCGCTATTACGTGATGTACAATGACTTTATTGTCGTCGGCCCGGAAAATGACCCGGCGGGTATCCGGGAAGCAAAAGACAGCGGCGCTGCTTTTGCCCGCATTGCAGCCGCTCGCGCGCCGTTTGTTTCCCGGGGGGATGACAGCGGCACCCATGCACGGGAAAAGCAGTTATGGGCGGCATCTGGGGTGTCCGTGAACGCGGCCGGGGAGCCCGCCGAGGGCAGGGGATGGTATTTTGCCATCGGCCAGGGCATGGGGGTCGCCCTGATATTTGCGCAGGAAAAGCAAGGGTATGTGCTCTCGGATCGCGGCACGTATCTTCATTACAAGTATGGCCGCACCGAACCCTATGAGCTGGTAGTGGTCTACGAAGGCGATGACATGCTTAAAAACCCATACGGCGTGATCCCGGTCAACCCGGAGCGGTTTCCCCATGTCCGGCACAACCTTGCTGACACATTCGCCAAATGGCTGGTTTCGGAAAAGGGGCAGCAGGTGATCGGCTCATACCAGCTTCACGGCCGTTCGCTGTTTTTCCCGGACGCCCGGTGAACATTTTCCCCAAAAGGAATAATCGGAGAGATGGACTTTCTGACAAAAAGCCTGGCCGAGGCGGCAGGCATGCTTGTCTCCCTTGACCCGGAGCTGTACTTTATCGTTTACGTATCGCTCAAGGTTTCCCTGATGTCGACTCTTATCGCATCGGTCCTGGGCGTT
>SKZX01000147.1 GCA_007127175.1 Desulfobacterales bacterium | reverse complement strand
TGAAATGTAACCGATTAATATTGGTATGCTGTACTTGAATTCACCCTGCAACCCAACAAAAGGTGCGCCATGACCACTGCCTATCAATTGACCATCCCCGTTGAAAACAAGCCCGGAAAACTTGCAGAAGTCTCGAGCATTCTTGCCAGGGAAAAATTCAATATCCGGGCAATCACCATTTCATCGTTCGGCCAGAGGGGCTTTCTCAACATTATGGTGGACGACCCGAAGCTGGCCAGAAAAGCGCTTGAAAAAGAAGGTGTCGCCGTTGAACTCAAGGAGATTATCGCGGTAATCCTCGAGGACAGGCCCGGCGGCATGGACAAGCTGGTGCAGTACCTGGGAAAGGAAGGCATCAACATAGAAAATGCCTACGGCTTTGTGTTGGAAAGCCATAAAACGGCAGTCTTTGTTATTGATGTTTCCGATATTGACAGCACCCGGAAGGTACTTAAAGAGCAAGGGTTTAAAACCCTTGGCACCGAAGCCCTTGCAACTATCGAGCCGTTTCATTACCTGAAGTATTAAAGCAGGCTTGGCAGGTAAAGGGCGATCCAGGGGAAAGGAATAAGCAGCAGGGTCGCGATAATCATCGCGATGAGCATGGGCACCACGCCCTTGAAAATCGTGTTCAGCGGCACGTCACGGGCCACGCCGCTGACCACGTATACATTGACGCCGACCGGGGGGGTGATCACCCCGATCTGGGTTACCAGCACAATAACGACGCCAAACCAGATCGGGTCGTAACCGAGTTCCATCACCACCGGGAAAAAAATCGGGATGGTCAGCATGATCAGGGCAAGGGCGTCAATGAAGCATCCGCCGACAAAATACACGAGGATGATAAAAAACATGATCAAAGCAGGCGCCAGGTCAAACGCCGTGATCCATGCGGCAATGTCATAGGGTATGCGGGAAACCGCCATAAACCGGCTGAAAATGGTGGCACCCGCCACAATAACGAGTATCATGCAGGTGATCCGGGTCGTTTCAAAAAGGGCCTGCCCAAACCCTCTCAAATCAAGATTTCCGCGCAGCACCGCGATGACAAGGGTGCAGAACGCACCGATACCGCCCGCCTCCGTAGGGGTAAAAACACCTTTGAAAAGCCCCCCCATCACGAGCGCAAATATAATGATCGTCTCGACAAGGCCGGACAGGGATTTCACCTTTTCCTTCAATGTCGCTTTTTCCCCCGGGGGCCCCAAATCCGGCCTCAGGCGGGTCCAGATGAGAATGCTCAGCACAAAAAGCACCGAGAGCAGCAGTCCCGGAAGGATGCCGGCAATGAAAAGCTTGCCGATGGACTGCTGGGTCAGAATGCCGTAAACGATGAAGACCACGCTTGGCGGGATCAGAATGCCGAGGCTGCCCCCTGCCGCAACCACGCCCGTGGCCAGCTCCGGTTTGTAGTTATATCGCTTCATCTCCGGCAGGGTCGCGGCCCCCATGGTGGCCGCCGTTGCATTGGTGGAACCGCAAATGGCGGAAAATGCTGCGCAGGCGCCGATGGTGGCAATGGCCAGGCCGCCCGGGATATGCCCCACAAACTTGTATGCCGCATCGAAAAGGCGCGATGAAATCCCCGAGTGAAAAGCGATCTGCCCCATGAACACGAAAAGGGGTATAACGGTCAGGCTGTAAGAGCTGAAAACGGAAAACACGTCTCTTGCCATGAGGCTCAGGGCGGCATCCAGCGAAATGATGCTCGCAAAGCCGACCATGCCGATAATGGCCATGAGATACCCTACCGGCAATTTCGAAAAAATCAATACAAGCAGGGCTGCAATACCGATAATGCCGATCATCGTGGGGGTCATTCGCTTTCCACCCCCTTGAATTGAAGCAGGAGTTCCATCAGCAATACGGGACAAAGCAGCATGCAGCCGGCAGCCACCCCGTATACAAACGGATAAATGGGCATTTCAAGTGTTGATGAGACCGAACCGGTAACCCTGAGGACCTCCCCGTACTGGAGGCTTTTCCAGGCGATAATTGAAAACAGGGTGATCGCCAGGATGGCGTTGATGATATTGATCACAATCCTTGCCGCCCTCGGGAGCCGCTGCACGATGAAGTCAACGGCGATATGCCCTTTTTCAACAGCGGTGTACGGCAGTGCAAATGAAATGGCCAGGGCGCTTAAAAAACCGATCGTCTCGTAAGCGCCCGGCACGGAGACGCCAAAAAAACGCAGCAGGACGTCACCCGTTGTGACCAGCATCATTATAAAGACGGCAGCAGCCGCTACCCAGTTGATAGCGGTCGCCGCCTTTGATATATATTGATTGATACGAAGTAAGGATATCATCGGATGTAAACAGCCGGGATCAGTTGCTGTGCCTGTCAATCAGCTCCCGCAGCAAATCGACGGACTTTTGGCCGCCAAGCCCTCTTCTTTCTGCCACCTCGATGTACTCGTCGATCACGGGCTCGATCGCCTTTTTCCAGAGTGCATGCTGCTCGTCTGACAGATCGATTATCTGGTTGCCCGTCTCAAGGGTGTAAGCAAGGCCGTCCTCATCCGCTTCGTCCCAGACCCTGCCCTGCACTTCAATCCACTGCTCGCTCACCTCCATGAAAATCCGCTGGATATCTTCCGGCATCCGTTCAAACCGGGCCTTGTTCATCACCACGAACATGGCCGTGGTATAGCCGATTTCGTAACAATTGGTGGTCGAGCTGATGACTTCTGCCTGCCGCCACCCCTTGAGCGTTTCCATTGGTGCGAAGGTCCCGTCCACCACACCTTTCTGAAGGGCCTCGTACGTGTCTCCCTGGGGCATCGCCACCGGGGTGGCGCCAAGCGCCCCAACCATTTTAGCACTCAACCCGGTTGAACGTATCTGCATTCCCCTCAGGTCGTCAAGCGTATTGACGGGCCGCTTGGTATGCAG
>SKZX01000357.1 GCA_007127175.1 Desulfobacterales bacterium | reverse complement strand
GCGGTTGAGTTCGAAGACAGAGAGGATCTGCCCTACCCGGTCCCGCACGTGATCGCGGACAAGTGCGGCGGGTGCGGCTACTGCGAGCATTACTGCCCGGTTGAAAACGACGCGGCCATTGTCGTGACCCCCATGAACGCGCTCAGGTTGAGACGCCCGCTGTACCGGGAAGAAGGCCGTATCCGGGGCTTTGAGCTGGAACTGCGCGCCGATGCGGGCGACTTCGATCCGGACGCCCTTTCATACCCGGGTGCCGGGATAGAGGGATACCCGCCCCCCGAGGGATCTATGGCGCCGGGTTTTGACGAAGGATTCGACCGGTGAGGTAGAAAGGAAAACCGGGCATGCAATATCCGAAAATCATTATCCGGTCCTGCATGCCCGGTTTATTTTTTAAGGACAATTTCAACCGGGGGCACCGGGTATTGCCCTGGCAACTGCAGGGGGTTGCTGCGGGCAACACCCGGCACCGCCCGGTTGAAATTGATCATTTGTATAAGGGCAACTACCCCCAAAAGGTTGTCCAGCCTTTCGGGGTTGATATCGGGGTCATATTTGCAGACCCCCCAGGGGACAGGCTTCCAGTCTGCGGGGCAAAGCATCTGCCTGCCCTTTAATAAAGGATGTCCTCTGGTATTGCGCCGCTCATTCAACCGTCACTGCCGTTTTCGTCGCCATTCCCGTCATCGTTCCCGCCGTTTGCATCCTCTCCAATGAAGTCAAAGGTCAACGCGGCCATCTGAAATAGCGCCTGTTTTTCACCCTATAACAATGGGATCTTGCCTTTCACTGTATTTAGGCAACAACCGGATAGCATATACTTTTTCATACAGTATGCAATCGTATACAACCTCCTGTTCCTTTTCCTCAAAGCGAGTGAAATACTTAGCGCGCATTGAATATGAGACAAGAGTCCTTATTGTATTTTTATTGATTTCTTCAAAAACAGGAGATGATGGTGAAAAACAGCATTGTCACAAAGGTTGTATGGATGGCGATAGCCATCTTATTCATGCTGGCTGCAGCGGGCTGCAGCCCGGCACGTGAAAAGGAGAACCAGGGGATGGAGAATATAAACAAGGATAACAGCACCTATGAACGGGCGACCTTTGCCGGTGGGTGCTTCTGGTGCATGGTCGCCCCATTTGAAGATGCCGGCGGGGTTGTGCGGATCATATCGGGATACGCCGGCGGGAAAACCGAAAACCCGTCCTATGAGGACGTTGCCAGGGGATTGACCGACCACGTGGAAGCCGTACAAATCACCTACGATCCGGACAAAATCGATTACGACAGGCTGATAGACATTTACTGGCAACAGATCGACCCCACGGACGGCGGCGGCTCATTCGTGGACCGGGGGGCCCATTACCGGTCCGTCATTTTTTATCATGACGACGCCCAGCGGGAAAAAGCTTTGGCCTCAAAAGCCCGGCTGGAGCAGTCCGGCATGTTTTCCGATCCGGTTGTAACGGAGATCAAGGCGTTTACCACCTTTTACCCGGCCGAGGAATACCACCAGGATTACCACAAAAAAAATCCTGTCCGGTATTCGCTATACCGCCAGCAATCTGGCAGGGACCCGTTCGTGAAAAAGCACTGGGGGGTTTTAAAGGCCGCAGACAATAAGCCGGGGGACGCCGCATACGTCAGGCCTCCCGACGAAGTGCTGAAGAAAACCCTGACGCCGCTCCAGTTTCACGTCACCCGGGAGGACGGCACCGAGCGCCCCTTTGAAAACGCATACTGGGACAACAAGGAACCGGGCATCTACGTGGATATCATTTCAGGCGAGCCGCTTTTTTCTTCAACCGACAAATATGATTCGGGTACGGGCTGGCCAAGCTTTACAAGGCCCATCGAGGAAGGGGTGCTCCATGAGAAAAAGGATCGCAGGCTGCTTTTCATGGTGCGCACCGAGGTGAGAAGCAAAAAAGCCGACTCCCACCTGGGGCATGTGTTCACGGACGGCCCGCCCCCCACGGGACTCCGGTACTGCATGAACTCGGCCGCCCTCCGTTTTATCCCCGTAGCGGACCTGGAAACGGCGGGGTACGGGAAATACCGGGCATTGTTTCAATAATGCACCGAAGTAATGCCCTCCCGGTCAGGTTAAAAAACCGGGGGCGGCATATCCCTTGGGTAGGTGACCGTGAAGTCGATGGTGATCTCCTGGGCGGCGCCGGGAACCAGTTTCATATCCCACTGCGTTACGCCGGCTCTTCCATCCACGTCGCGGCGGCGGGGTTCGGGTGAAAAAACAATATCCTTGACGGTGATCCGGTCGGTTCTGGATACGGGCACACGGTCCATCACCTTCAGGTTCACCGGATTTTCCCTGAGATTTTCCGTTTTTATTCGGTAACTGAGCTCTCTTACAATTGAATCCCGCTCGATTCTGCCGAAAAACGCCGTTTCTTTTGACGTATCACTTATTTTTTCCCGTTTTGCCTTTACGGACCGGTCTATGCCCAACCCCAGCGTAAAGCGGTCCCCTGGCCCTGTTTCACCCAGGATCATGCGCCCGGTATACCGGTTTTCAAAAAACACGTTGACCGGGCCGGGCAGAAGCTCCCGGTCGGCTTTGGCCTCGCAGACCAGGTAGACATCCGGGGTCAGGGCCGGTGCCGTGTAATGATAAAATTCGCCTTCAATGTCGCGGGTCAGGATCGGCACGAGGGTCTCCTTTTCCCTGGATTCAATCGTGACGGGGACCGGCAGGGTGTATTCAAAGGACAGCGCCGTTTCCCGCCGCAATGCCTCAGCCAATGGGGCCTCAGGCATGGCATCGGCCATCTCCATGGAACGCATCATGACGGCTTCGCGCCCCACGGGCACCGCTTTCTGATAATCCAGCCACCACGGGTAAAGCTCCGGAATGCGGCCCGCCCTGACAGGTGCCGC
>SKZX01000352.1 GCA_007127175.1 Desulfobacterales bacterium | reverse complement strand
CTTGCAGGTCTCAAGGTCATGTTTTTCATCAGCTTTGCTCAATGCTCAACCCTCCCCTTTCAGGCGGAAAACAATCAATACGGGCTACTGGATGCTGCACGAGGCCCCTTTTTTCCAGAACGGCGACATGGTGCGGAGCCTTTCAATCAAAGGCGGCATCTGCTCGCATACATAATCGATTTCTTCATCCGTGGTGTATGTGCTCAGGCTGAAGCGGATCGAGCCGTGGGCCGCGGTGAACGGAACGCCCAGGGCACGCAGCACGTGCGACGGCTCGAGCGTCCCGGATGTGCAGGCGGAGCCGGAGGACGCGCATATGCCAAGCTGGTCGAGCATCAGGAGGATGGATTCCCCCTCCACGTATTCGAAGCTCACGCTCAGGGTGTTCGGCAGGCGGTTTTCCCGGCTCCCGTTGAGCAGGGTGCTGGGGATGTTTTCCAGGATATAGGATTCCAGGCGGTCCCGCAATAACCGGACGCGCTCCATTTCGCCGCTTTCAAGGTCCTTTCCGGCCATTTCAGCGGCCTTGCCGATGCCGATGATGGCGGCGACATTTTCCGTTCCGCCCCGGCGCCCCTTTTCCTGGTGCCCCCCGATCAAAAAGGGGGCGAACTTGGTCCCCTTTTTCACGTACAGCACGCCCACACCCTTTGGCGCATGAAACTTGTGCCCGGAAAGGGACAGCATGTCAACCCCCGACTGCTTGACATCCACCGGCACCTTGCCCACTGCCTGGACCGCATCCGAGTGGAAGACAATCCCCTTTTCAGCCGCCGCCCGGGCGACCTGCCCCATGGGGAACATAACCCCGGTTTCATTGTTGGCCCACATGACGCTGATAATCGCCGTATCGTCGGATAGATGGTCATACAGGTAGTCCAAATCCAGCCGGCCTTCCCGGTCCACCGGCACCCACGTTACCCGGTATCCGGTTTTGGCAAGTCGCTCGCACAGGTTTTTTATGGCCGGATGTTCCACCCGCGTGGTGATGATGTGCCGTTTTTTGGGGTTGGACTGGAGCGCCGCATAAATGGCCGTGCTGTCGCTTTCGGTGCCGCAGCTGGTAAATATGATTTCTTCCGGGTCCGCATGAATCAGGCCGGCTACCTGCTCGCGGGCCTTGACGATATTTTTCCCCACCATCCCCCCGAAGGTGTGCATGCTCGACGGGTTGCCGTACTCTTCCGAGAAATACGGCATCATTTCCGCCACCACGGCCGGGGCCACCCGGGTGGTGGCGTTGTTGTCCAGGTAGATGACCTTCATTTTTTCACCTCCTCAACCACCAGCTCCGGGGCGACGAGTTCCCGCAGCTTGCTTTCCACATAGTTCTTGAGTGTCAGCTCGGAAGCCGCACAGGTTGCGCACGTGCCAATGAGCTTCACGTAGACGGCATTGCCGTCGACATCCACCAGCTCGATGCTGCCGCCGTCCATTTCCAGGGCCGGCTTGATTTCCCGTTCCAGCGTCTCCTCTATCAGCCGGATCTTCTGGATGTTGGTCAGCTTTTTTTCCGGCTCGGAAGCCGCCTCGACCCTCTTGTAAACGCGGTCGACGATTTCCCGGATTCTCTCATGGCACTGGCCGCATCCGCCCCCGGCCTTGATATAATTCGTAACTTCCTCAACATACCGGAGCTTGTTCTCCCGGACCGATTCCTCGATGGCCTTGTCCGTGACACCGAAACACTCGCACACGATGTTCCCCTCGATTTCCGGGGCCTCTATGCCGCGAAAATTGAGAATCGCCTTTTTCAGGGCGTCCTTGCCCATGACCGAGCAGTGCATCTTTTCCTTGGGCAGCCCGCCCAGGAATGCGGCAATATCGTCGTTGGTGACGGTTTCCGCTTCCTCGATGGTTTTCCCCAGGATCATCTCGGTCAGGGCCGAAGACGATGCAATGGCGCTGGCGCACCCGAAGGTCTGAAATTTGACGTCCGCGATCCGGCCGCTTTCGTCCACCTTGAACATGAGCTTCAGGGCATCCCCGCAGGCCATGGAACCGACTTCCCCGACCCCGTCGGGGTTCTCGATTTCCCCGACATTTCTGGGGTTGAGAAAATGGTCCCGGACCTTGTCCGTATATTCCCACATGGCGCATCTCCTGATTGGGTTGTAGGTTGTAGGTTGTAAGTTGTAAGTTGTAGGTTGTAAGTTGTAGGTAAGGTCAAAACCCTTGATCACAGCGCATTCGCTTTCGCCCCGGCCCTTGACCTTATACTTACAACTTATAACTTACAACTTACAACTTATAACTTATAACTTATAACTTATAACTTATAACCGTCCTTACAATCAACCGCTTCGAAAGCATAAATGCGATTGATTCCTAAAGGTTTCCTGATGTCAAGCGGATAAAACCGGCTATTTCAAAAATAATAAACACAACGCTCTTTTTTTCAAATGCATCCCGTTTTTCTGCGCTTTGCAGATATTCCCCCGCACATACACATAAGGATCAGGTTCATTAGAGGTGGGGGGGCATGTATTGCCCTCGGCAGCTGAAAGCGTTTGGGGCATCTCTAAGGCTCGATAAGCCGCGTCCTGCAAACTCGCCCCTATCGGGGCTCAAACAATGCAGGACGCCGGGCTTATCTTCGCCAAGAGATGCCACCAATCACTTTCAATGCTGCCTTCGGGCAATACATACCACCCCACCTCTAATGAACCTGGCCAATTTATACAGCCTCCGGGAAAGCGTATTAAAACCGTTCTCCGGCAAAATGGTTTTAAGCGTGGTTGCTGATTTTATAAAATTGGACAATTTCATCCATTTTGGTTTGGGGTGTTTCCCTATCTCCAGAGGACAGACTTCCAGTCTGTCTCCCGGGTTAAGATCGACACCCCCGGAAAAAAGTTTTTCAGCTTGCCCCCTGAGCCGGGAACGATATCCACAGATTCAGCGTTT
>SKZX01000347.1 GCA_007127175.1 Desulfobacterales bacterium | reverse complement strand
AAGCCGGGGCATGTATTCATCAACGTGCGCCCCTCCAGGGCTTGACAGCGTTCAGACTCAGGCGGCCTCGCAATTTGTTTTCATTTTACCTGGGCGGTTGAGATAAAGATTCCAGGTCTCCAGGAACGCTGCTTCAAAAGACCTGCTTTCCACATATTGCCTGGCATGAATCTTCATTTCAGCCAGACGGTCCTCATCGCCCATCAATGCCATAATCGCCCTTGCAAGGGCATTTTCGTCATTTGCGGGCACAATAATGCCTGTTTTTTTATGGACGAGGTTTTCCCGGGGCCCTCCCTGGTCCGAAACGATGACGGGAAGGCCGGATGCCTGCGCTTCCAGCACGACATTGCCAAAGGTGTCTGTGGTGGAAGGGAACACAAAAAGATCGCTTGATGCATATGCCTGGGATAGGGCCTCGCCGCTGAGATAACCGGTAAACACCACGCGCCTTCTGCCAAGCCTTTTTTCCAACTGCTGCCGGTATGGGCCATCACCGACGATCAAAAGATGGACCCGGTCTGAGGTCCGCTTGAGGATGTTGAAGGCATTGGCCAGGACGTCGAGATTTTTTTCCCTTGAGATGCGGCCTGCATAAAGCACCTTGAAGGCGTCTTCCGGCAGCCGCCATTGCGCCTGCCAGAACCCGTTCCGCATGGACGGATGAAATTGCTTGATATCAATACCTCTCGGATAGAGGCGTATTTTTGACTGTGAAATGCCCTTGCCCGCCAACTCGGCCGCAGTGGCTTCGGATGGCGCGTAAACCGTATCCACCTGGTTGTAGAACCAGACCATGCCTTTCCACATGATTTCTTCCATGGCGAAATCGCCGGTCAACTCCGCTGCATACTGGGGAATGGCGGTGTGGTAGGTGGCGTGTATGGGGATATCGAGTATCCTTGACACAGCCAGGGCGCACAAGCCGACCGGGCCCGGCGTGGAGGCATGAATCAGCGTGATGCCGTTTTCGTAACAGTATTCGACCATTTTCAGCAGCGGTGGACAATGCAGGGCAAGTTCAGGGTATTCGGGGACCACGTAGGTGCTTGCCGGTTTGAAGTTGACGACATTTTCCAGCGCATCTTCCGGGCTGCAGGTCAGCACGGTCATGTGCATATCGTGTTTTTTTGCAATTTCAAGCTGCTGTCGGAGAGTCAGGGCAACACCATTGGTCTCATAAAGCGTGTCTGTAAAAATGGCTATTTTTGATTGCCCGCGGCCGGCAGCCGCGCCCCCATCATGAAAGGCGGCCAGGCACTTGTCTGCAAAACCGCGGTCCTTGACATAAAGCTTGAAGGACACAAAATAGGGTGCCAGCAGGGTATAAACAGCCCCCGCAGACCCGATCGCCTGAAAAATATTAAAAAGCTTTGCACTGGAAAGGCTTGACAAAATCGTATCTGCGAAGCTCTTGATGACTTCATCGGAAACCTCGCTGACAAACTCGAACCAGTCGGCTTCCTTTTCCAGGTAGCCGGGGGATGCTGCTTTGAGCACCCGAAGGAAGCGGTCGTTTTCCGATATGATGCGCTCCGCCTGCTGCATGATGACATCCGGGGCGCCATTTGAGAAACCATGGGCAAGGCTCAAAAACGCCGGCGTCTTTGCGGCAATAAAGTCCTGAATGCGGGCAAAGACCCCCTTTTCCTGGTTTTCGAGGGTCAAGGCGGCGTGGATGAACCTGAACAGCAGACTTTTGCCGGTAAACCGGGAAAGATTGTATTTCGACGAATAATACTGGTAGGCAATACTATACAGGTTATGGGCCATGGTCATGGGTGTCGCCGCTTCACCTCTGACACGGCCGCGGCCTTCGGCAAGCCCCCTGAAAAATTCTTCGCGATCGGACGCCCACGGCACAAATGTATGCATCCGGGCAATATTTAAAGAAGAATGGTCATCGGAGCCGCCGGTGAGGTTCTTTTCCCAAAACCTGTCCCCTGATGGCGCCATTCCGTGCTTGTCGGCCAGCCGGTCGATTTCCGACGGGGTCAGGTGCGTCAGGATGAATTCCAGTGTCCGGTTCTGCTGCGCATCCCTTGAACCGTTCATCTCGAAATTTTTAAACAGCAGCAGCATCTTCTCAAAATACTCAACCGACAGCTTATGGTTCAGGTCAAACATGGGGTGAGCGAGTACGTGGCAGATTTTTTCACTGTTGAGGTACGCGGCAAGGTCATACACATTGGCCCTGAGATAGGCGATTTCGTGGTGCTGGGATTCGGTGATGTCGAGCGCAAGGACATGAATTTTGCATTCGTTTTCGGGGAAATACGCCGTGATCTCCTCGCTGATGAACACATCATCGAGGTGAGCGATCTCCAGTGCCCCGTCAATGGTGTTGTGGTCGGTGATGGTAACCAGATCCATTCCCCGGCTTTTTGCGATTTCGTAAAGGCGCAAAGGGCTGGTGAAGCTTTCCGGGCAGTCCAGCTTTTGAAGGATCCATTGGGAAGGACGGGTCGACATTCTCGAGTGAACGTGCAAATCCGCTTTTAATCCGTTATTCATTTCCATACCCTCCATACGCATTGCAAACATTGACGTTTTGCGGCGAATGTAGCCTGCTTTTATGACATCATTGTGGCAATACTGTGTTAATTGAGGGATATGTTCGAAACCGGCGCACAGGATGGCAAAGCGAAGAAAAGACGGGGGCAGATATAGGGCTTTTTGCAAAGTCGTCAATTAGAAGGTATTGCATAAACCCATGGCGTGGCGGTGTCCAGGCGCGGAACTAAATTGGTGAAAAACGGTTAGGGCAGTTTATAGAGAAACCGATGGACAAAGGAATTGGGGAGCAGGGGCAGCAGCCGCATCAGGAGCGCCACCACCAGGATGGAAAAAATCATTCTCGCAACAAGGATTCCGGACAGGTGCCCCCCCAGCATGACCATCAGCAGCGTGTCTT
>SKZX01000036.1 GCA_007127175.1 Desulfobacterales bacterium | reverse complement strand
GGTTCTCAACCGTGCGGCCGAACTCAACACCACGGTCATGCCGTTGATCGGCAAGCCCGGCAAGCTCGGCATGATTTCCCAAAGCGGCACCTATGTCGCCCAGACCATCGTCTACCTGCAAAATCGCGGCATTCACTTCAGCAAGGCCTTCAGCGTGGGCAACGAAGCCGATGTCAACATCATCGACGTTCTGGAATACCTCGGGGAAGACCCCCACACAACGGCCGTGGCCATGTATATCGAAACCATCCGCAATCCGCGGCGTTTCCTGGAAGTGGCCCGGAAAATCACCCCCCACAAGCCGGTGGTCGCCCAGTACGTCGGCGGCAGCGAGGCCGGAGGGCGGGCCGGGCTGAGCCATACCGGGGCCATGGCCGGAAAGAACTTCCTCTATGACGGCCTTTTCCGCCAGGCCGGTATCATCCGCGTCAAAACCATCGAGGACCTGTACGCCCATGGCTGGGCACTTGCCACACAACCCGCCATCCGGGGAAACCGGATCGGCATCATCACCAACTCGGGCGGGCCCGGATCGGCCATCGCCGATACCTTGGAGGCGCACGGATGCGAAATGCCGGTTTTCAGCAAATCCCTGCAGGAAAAAATCAAGCCTCTCATGCCGCCCCATGCACCCTGCGGGAACCCCGTTGACCTCACTTTCTCCATGGACATGGCGGTCATGACCGATACCATCGTCGACCGGGTGATGCAAAGCGGCGAAGTGGACGGCGTGGTGCTCCACGGCGCCATGTCCACAGGCTTCATGAAAGCGACCTTTCCCCACCTCGCTCACCTGATGCCCGGGCTCACCCTTGAAGACCTGCTGAAGCAGACCGGCCGGGACCTTTCGGCAACCGGGCGGAAACCCTTTGAAAACAGCATCCCCATGACGGTTTCCTCATTTTTCGACCGGGATGACGCCTATACCGAAGCCTATGAGGACGCGGAGGTGCCCGTGCTCGACGCGCCTGAAAAAGCCGCCCGCGCCATGGCCACCCTTGTCAGGTACGCGCGCATCCGTGAACGCGGGCCTGCCAAGCCCCACAGGGCCTTGGATGCGGATCCGGCCGCCGAAAAGATCATTGCCGAAGCGGTGGAAAAAGGGCTGCAGTCCCTCGACGAATACAGCGCCAAAAAGCTGCTTGCCTGCTACGGGATACCGGTCCCGGCGGAACGGATGGCTTTCAGCCCGGAGGAAGCCGTTGCCGCGGCCAATGAAATCGGATACCCGGTGGCGCTCAAGGCCTGTGACCCGGGCATCCTGCACAAGAGCGAGCAGGACCTGGTCCATTTGAACATCGCAGGCGACGGCGATGCAGCCCGGGCATATGATGCCATACAAAAGGCCGCCGGCCGGAATGTGCCGGTACTTGCGGCAGGGATGATCGAGGGCCGGCGCGAACTGCTGGCGGGGATCACCCGGGATGAACAGTTCGGGTTTTGCGCGGCCTTTGGCGTAGGCGGGGTTCTCACCGAAGCCATCGATGATGTGTCCTATCGGCTGGCGCCCGTTGACATGACAGATGCCCGTGAAATGATTGGGGAGATCAAATCGGCCAAACTGCTGGGCTCTTACCGGGGCATGCCGGCGGCTGACCTGGACGAAATAGCCGAAATCCTGGTGCGCCTGAGCCGGCTGCCCCTTCTGCACCCGCAGATACGGGAAGTCGACATCAACCCCCTGATACTTTCGGGATCAGGACCGGTGGCCGCAGACGCCCTCGTGATTATAAAAACGGATTGACCAGGTCATGACCGGTAACGTTGATTCCCGTTCGCATTCAAGCGGCACCTGTGCTGACTGCGTCATCGGCCACCTGTGCCGGTGGGCCGGTGCCGCCGCTTTTTTCCGGCCTTTGCCCGATTGAGTGAAAAATGGAATTACATTGCGGCCAGGATGTTCGGGATGGCTTTTTCGAGCTGGACCTGCATGAAATAGCCGTTTGCATCGGGGGCCAAAACGCCGATGAAACGAAAATTGCCGTGCTTGTAGACATCCGCGCACATCATGATGACAATCCCTTTTTTGGTGTGCAGCGTGACGCCGGTGCACTGGCTGAACCCCTTCTGGGAGGCGGTCTTGTTGCAGTAGGACATGATGCTGTTGAATTCTGCGGCAAAACTGGAAAAATCAAGCGGCTCGTCTTCTGTGTCCGTCGCCAGGATGGACCCGTCAGGGCCGAGCACAGCCACGCCGCGGTAGCCTTTAATGGAGCGGAATGCAGCGGCATAACGCTTCAATCCCGCTTCCAGCCGGGTCCCGGCAGCCTGCTGCCCAGGGGGAGCAGCCGTCGTTTTTTTCGGAGAAGCCGGCTCAGCCGGAGCGGATTCAGGCAAATTTTCCTTCTCCTTTTTCGACGGTTCCGCCGACAGCCAGTTCTGCTTCCATTCCGCCCCCACAATATCGATGATTTTTGCACTGATCCGCGGTATGTACCTTTTTTCAGGCAGCGGGGAGGTGGTCACCATGACCTTGGGCCACTCCACCATCTGCCTGACGGCGTCAAGCCCGGACTGGTTGTCGAACATGGCGTCCTGCAGTATTCCGTCCTGAAAATAGAGAAAACCTTTTCTGTGTTTGCCGGAAGCGACTTCCATCCGGCAGGTCTTGGCACACAAGGCCACAAGCGGCAGCAGGCGTTTGAGCGTGATGCCATTGATGGACAGGCCTTCGTCCTTGAGGTGAAGCCCGTTGAAAATGATGGATATCAGGGACCTGAGCGAAAAGGGTTTTTCGATATAGGTCAGAACCGATTCGCTTTCGCTGCGATCGCTGAAAATGGGTATCGGTTTGCCGGACTCGATCATCACGATGCAGGGCGTTGCGGCATAGTTGCGGGTCAGAAAAGCGACCAGTTCAACACCATCCGTATCCGGAAGGGCCATGTCGACAATAACCACCGAAACCCGCGCCT
>SKZX01000151.1 GCA_007127175.1 Desulfobacterales bacterium | reverse complement strand
CGAAGAATCTCACGTACGGCTAAGTACGCTCAATTCTTCAAAAATTGCGCAAGCCTTGATCTTGGACTTTTTTCAAAGTCGTCTGATTTCGACTTTTTACGGCGTCATCATTTTTGATGGCACAGTAAAGTCCAGTATTTGCGTTATGCGCGATGTTCTCTTTTCACAACACACAATGGGAACCCCAAATGGTTAAACAAACACAACCGGTGAATGAATCGCCGTTGGCCGTTCAAATCGGTGCGATCCGGATGAAAAACCCGGTCATGACGGCGTCCGGGACCTTCGGCTACGGCGTTGAGTTCATGGACCTCATGGATTTGAACAGGTTAGGCGGGATCGTGGTGAAAGGCCTTTCCCTTGAACCGGTCCCTGGAAACCCGCCCCCGAGGATTGCCGAGACCGCGTGCGGCCTGCTCAATGCCATCGGCCTGGAGAATATCGGTATCGAAGCGTTTGTAAAGGACAAGCTTCCTGTCCTGAGGACGTTTGACACGCCGGTGATCGCCAATATCTATGGCAAAAGCGTCGGGGATTATGCACAGCTTGCCCAAAAAATCGACGGCATCGACGGCATCGACGGCATCGAGGTCAATATATCGTGCCCGAATGTCAAGGCGGGCGGCGTTGCCTTTGGCACCGACCCGAATGTGGCGGGCGAGGTGGTTGCTGCGGTTAAAAGGCGAACAGGGAAGACCGTTATCGTCAAGCTTTCACCCAACGTCACCAGCGTGGCGGGGATCGCCCGGAGCGTTGCCGCAAGCGGGGCGGACGCGGTTTCACTGATCAACACGATCACCGGCATGGCCATTGATGCGGAAACCCGGCGGCCCGTGCTGGGCAATATCACCGGCGGGCTGTCCGGGCCCGCCATCAAGCCCGTGGCGCTCCGGATGGTATGGGAAGTCGCGCGCGCGGTCGATATACCCGTGATCGGGATCGGCGGCATCATGACGGCGACTGATGCCATCGAGTTCATCATCGCCGGGGCGTCGGCGGTCCAGATCGGTACGGCAAGCTTTGTCAACCCGTCGGCCTGCGTGGAGATCATCAGCGGGATGGAAGACTACCTGCTGCGCCACAACATAGTGCACATCAGTGAGCTTATTGGTTCGCTATCGGTTTAATAACCGTTGCACGGTAACGTTCGTAAGTGGAGGAAACTGAAACTCCTTTTTCTATGGAGCATCGGCATGCGTTCCGGGAGACAGACTGAAAGTCTGTCCCCTTGGGCCGATCTGCTTCTGGTTTTTTGCAGTTATCAAATTGATAAAATTCAAAGGGGTTTGGGTAATGCCTGGCGCAACATCGGGAGCACTTGGTGACAGATCATGGCGAAGATAAGTCAGGCACCCTGCATTGTCTGAGTCCCGCCATCGGCGGGGCGAGTTTGCAGGGTGCGACTTATCGAGTCATAGATCTGTCCCAAGTGTTCACGGTTGCGACAGGTATTACCCAAACCCCTTTGAATTTTTACCGATTCTATTAAATGGCCTGCAATAAACTGCATTGCGGAGGCATTAAAACGCAGCCTCCTACAATATACCTGAAATCTTTGCCGGGCTCCGTTTCAGGTATTCCAGGCGGTTCAATCCGTTAATGTATGCAAGGGCGCTTGCCGTAATGATATCGGAATCCGATCCCCGGCCAAGGGCAACAAGGTCGTCTTCCTTGAGCCTGACCGTCACTTCCCCCTGCGCGTCCGTCCCCCCGGACAGGGCGCTTACCGAAAAACGCATCAGCTTGGACCGGGTTTTCGTCAGCTCGGCAATGGCGTTGTAGGTCGCGTCGATGGGACCGTTGCCGCTGCCGGTGCACCGAAATTCCTGGTCGTTGGCCGCAAGAACAACCGTGGCGACCGGCATCACCGTTGTCCCGCAGCTGACATGAAGGTATTTCAGGGCATAGACATCCTCGGTCCGGAGCACCCGCTCGGCAACGAGGGCCTCGATATCCTCGTCAAGCACCACTTTCTTCTTGTCCGCCAGCGCCTTGAACTTTTCAAACACCTGCCGCACTTCTTCTTCTGTCAGGTCATACCCCATGCTTTTCAGGTGCTTGCGAAGGGCATGCTTTCCGGAATGCTTGCCCATGACCATGCGGCTGCTCGTAAGCCCGATGGTTTCGGGCTTCATGATTTCATAGGTCATGGGGTTCTTGAGTAGGCCGTCCTGGTGGATGCCGGCCTCGTGGGCAAAGGCATTGGCGCCCACAATGGCCTTGTTCGGCTGCACCATGATGCCGGTGATCATGGAAACCAGCCGGCTTATCCGGTAAATCCGGGTTGTTTCGATGCCCGTGGTTACCTGAAGATAGTTGGGGCGCGTGTTGAGCGTCATGACGAGCTCTTCAAGCGACGTGTTGCCCGCGCGTTCACCGATACCGTTGATGGTCACCTCCGCCTGGCGCGCACCGGCATGGATGGCTGCCAGGGTGTTGGCCGTTGCAAGGCCGAGGTCGTTGTGGCAGTGGACGCTGAGCCTCACCTTGCCGATGTTGGGCGTGTGCTTCATCACGTATTCGACCAGTTTCCCGAACTCGTGGGGCACGGCATAGCCCACGGTGTCCGGAAGGTTGACGACCTTTGCGCCGGCGTCGATCACCGCTTCGAAGACCTGGCAGAGGAAGTCCGGGTCACTTCTGGAGCCGTCTTCAGCCGAGAACTCGACGCTGTCGGTAAACGAGCATGCATATTTAACGGCCTCAACCGCGGCTTTAATGACCTCCTCCCGGGTCATCTGCAGCTTGTATTCCATGTGGATGTCGGAGGTTGCCAGAAACGTGTGGATTTTAGGCCGTTTGGCATGGCACACGGCATTCCAGGCGCGGTCGATATCGTGCACGGACGCCCGCGCCAGGGCGACGACCTCTGCGTTGGCGATTTTTTTTGCAATTTCGCTGACCGCTTCGAAGTCCCCTTGTGAAGCAGCCGGAAAGCCGGCCTCGATGGCGTCGACCCCCAGTTTTTCAAGCTGGGTGGCGATGCGAAGCTTCTCCGCCGTGTTCATGCTTGCGCCGGGCGATTGTTCCCCGTCGCGCAGGGTGGTATCGAATATGTATACTTTTTCTTTCATTGCCCCTTCTCCAGGTCAACACGAAACAAACACTATATTTAGGTTTTCCTGCCGTTTGACGGGTCGCTTTTGATCTTGCTCAGCTTGTACTGGAAGCTGTCCGAAAGCGCCTGCCAGCTTGCTTCGATAATGTCTTCTGAAACACCGATGGTGCTCCAGATGCTCTCTTCATCCCGCGTGTCGATGAGTACCCGGACCCGCGCGGCGGTGCCTTCGCGCCCCTCGATGACGCGCACCTTGAAGTCCACCAGGTGAATCGGGCCGAGGATGTCTTCATAAATATGGTAGAGCGCTTTGCGCAGGGCATTGTCCAGGGCGCTGACGGGCCCGCTGCCTTCGGCCGCGGTGATCTCTTCCTCCCCGTCAACATTGATCTTGATCAAGGCGTGGGCATGGGCCGGCTGGTCCTTGTCTTTTTCAACGGTGACCCGGAAGGATTCCAGCTCAAAATGCGGCTTGAACTGATTGGTCAGTTTTTCCATGATGATCTTGAACGATCCGTCCGCAACATCGAACTGGTACCCGTCCTGCTCCAGGCGCTTGATTTCGGATATGATATTGGAGCTGCCGGCGCCTTCCAGGGCGATGCCGAGCTCTTTTGCCTTGTACTCGATATTGCTTTTGCCACCCAGATCGGAAATCAGGACGCGCCGGCGGTTCCCTACCAGTTCCGGGTCCATGTGCTCATAAGCCCTCGGTTCCTTCATGATGGCATGCACGTGGACCCCGCCCTTGTGGGCGAATGCGCTTTTTCCGGTAAAAGGCCGGGTGTGTATGGGCGTCATGTTGGCGGTCTCTGAGACAAACAGGGACACCCTTTGCAGATTTTTCAGGTTTTCATCGCTGATGCAGGAAAACCCCATTTTCAGCTTCATGATCGGGATGAGCGACATCAGGTCCGCGTTGCCGCAGCGTTCCCCGTAACCGTTTACCGTGCCCTGGATGATGCGCGCACCGGAGCGGACGGCGGCGATGCTGTTTGCAACGGCAAGGTTTGCATCGTTGTGGCAGTGTATGCCGATCCGGACGGGCCTGCTTGCCGCCGCTTCAATAACGGGGCGGATCTCGGTGACGATCCGCTCGACGTCGTGGGGCAGGGTCCCCCCGTTGGTGTCGCACAGCACAATGGCATCCGCACCGCCTTTTGCCGCGGCTTCAATGGTTTTTGCGGCATACGCCTGGTTTTCGATGTAGCCGTCGAAAAAATGCTCGGCATCGTAGTGCACCTCGAGGTCGTTTTCCCTGAGGTACGCCACGGAGTCGTGTATCATTGCAAGGTTGGCATCGAGGGGGATGCCCAGGATTTTTTCCACGTGAAGGTCCCAGGTTTTGCCGAAAATGGTGCCCACGCGCACGCGGCTTTCAATGATGGCGTTTAAATGCCGATCCTCTTCCGGCCGGATGCCGTGCTTGTGGGTGCAGCCAAAAGCAGTGAGCTTTGCATTTTCGAACTGTTCCCGGGCGGCCATCTGGAAGAACTCCCAGTCCTTGGTGCTTGCCCCGGGCCATCCCCCCTCGATGTAATGAATGCCAAGAGAATCGAGTTTCAAGGCGATCTTGAGCTTGTCGCTGGCCGTGAAATTGATCTTCTCCCCCTGGGTACCGTCCCGAAGGGTGGTGTCATAAAACTGCATCGATTCCATGTTGTCCAACCTGCCTGGTATGATCATTTATTATTTTCTTCTGTCCGGCCGCAGCGAGCGAACGGCCGCACCGGCCTGCCACATTTCCGAATTCCGTATGGCCTCGAGTTCCTTGTCAAGCTTTACCTTGTAATCCGGCGCGCTGTTGACGGTAAGCACCCGCTCGGTTTCCTTGCCCGATGCAACGCGTTCGTATAGCTCGTCAAACACGGGTTTCACGGCATCGCGGAATTTCGGCGCCCAGTCAAGCGCTCCCCGCTGGGCGGTGGCGCTGCAATTGGAAAACATCCAGTCCATGCCGTTTTCGTCCACAAGCCGGATGAGGCTCTGGGTCAACTCTTCAACCGTTTCGTTAAAGGCCTCGCTGGGGCTGTGGCCGTGTTTGCGCAGCACGTTGTACTGGGCTTCCATGACGCCGGCAAGGCAGCCCATCAGGACGCCCCGCTCTCCGGTCAGGTCGCTAAACACCTCTTTTTCAAAGGTGGTCGGAAACAGGTAGCCCGACCCGATGGCGATGCCAAGGGCAAGGGTTCTCTCTTTTGCCCGGCCGGTGTAGTCCTGGAACACGGCATAGCTGGAGTTGATGCCGCTGCCGGCAAGGAAATTCTGCCGCACGCTGCGGCCCGAGCCCTTGGGGGCCACCAGGATTACGTCCACGTTTTCGGGCGGGATAACGCCGGTCTGCTCCTTGTAGACAATAGAAAAGCCGTGGGAAAAGAACAAGGCGTCCCCTTCGTTGAGGCATTCCTTGATCTTCGGCCACGTGGCGACCTGGCCGGCATCGGAAAGCAGCTCCATGATGATGGTGCCCCGTTTCGCGGCCTCTTCGAGCGGGAAAAGGTTTTCACCGGGGACAAACCCGTCGCCGATGGCTTTTTCCCAGTATTCGTCGCCCTCAAGCTGCCCGACAATGACGTCGATCCCGTTGTCTCTCAGGTTCAATGCCTGGGCCGGCCCCTGCACGCCGTAACCGAGCACGGCGATGGTTTCCTTTTGAAGTATTTCCCTTGCTTTTTCCAGGGGGAACTCATCGGACATGATAACGTCTTCAACGACGCCGCCAAAATCTATTTTCGCCATTTTTGCTTCCTTTCCGTGTGTATTTGCGTTTTAATGTGAATTGCCGTTTTCCCTGGGCAGGGCGACGCATCCCGTCCTGGCGATCTCGCGTATGCCCATGGGTTTGAGAAGGTTTATGACGGCCTCGATCTTTTCCGGGTCACCCGTGACCTTCACCGTAAAATGATCAATGCCCACATCAACGACCTGCCCGCGGAAAATATCGGTTATCCGAAGGATTTCAGCGCGGTGCTCTGTTTTTGCATTGACCTTTATCAAAGCCATTTCCCTGAGCACGTAATGCATGCCGGTCAGGTCCGTCACCTTGATGACGTTGATCAGTTTGTTGAGCTGTTTTTTGATCTGCTCTATAATGCCGGGGCTCCCGTGGGTGACCATGGTGATCCTGGATACATGCGGTTCCACGGTTTCGGCCACGCTGAGTGAGTCGATATTGTATCCCCGGCCGGAAAACAGCCCCGTAATCCGGGACAAAACGCCGGGTTCGTTGTCCACGAGAATGGAAAGCAGGTGTCTTTGTTCGTCCATTGTGCAATCCTTTTTTTTGCCGGGTTTGATGGTTATATGTATCAGACCAGAAGCATTTTCTTGATGGGTGCGCCCGCCGGCACCATGGGGTAGACGCCTTCCTCCTGTTCCACCACGAAATCCATGATGACCGGCCCCTCGGTTTCAAGCCCCAGCTTGAGGACTTTTTTAACCTCTTCGGGTTTGGTCGCGCGCAGGCCGGTCGCGCCGTAGGCCTCGGCAAGCTTCACAAAATCCGGCATGTGTTCGAATTTTGTAAAGGAATAGCGCCCCTGGTAGAACAGTTCCTGCCATTGGCGCACCATGCCCAGAAACCCGTTGTTCAAAATGGCCACCTTGACGGGAAGCTTGTATTGGACGGCTGTGGCCAACTCCTGAATATTCATCTGTATGCTCCCGTCCCCGGCGATATCCACCACTGTTTTGCCGGGCGCCCCGACCTGCGCGCCGATGGCTGCCGGCAGCCCGAACCCCATGACCCCAAGCCCGCCCGACGAAATGAATTGGCCCGGCTCCTTATAGTGATAATACTGCGCGGCCCACATCTGGTTCTGCCCCACTTCCGTCGTGATGATGGCCTCGCCACCCGTGAGTTCATACAGGGTATCGATGACATACTGGGGCTTTATGGTATCTCCCTGCTTGTAAGCCAGGGGCGTTGTGCTTTTCCAGTCATGGATCTGCTTGAGCCATGGCGCCCGTTTTTCGTCGACGCCCGTCAGGTCGAGTTTTTCCAGAAGATCGTTGAGCATGGACAAAGATATCCGGCAATCACCCACCACCGGCACGGAAACCGGCACGTTCTTCTGAATCGAGGTGGGGTCGATGTCAATCTGGACGATTGTGGCGTTGGGCGCGAATTCGTCGGTCTTGCCGGTCACCCGGTCGTCAAAACGGACGCCGATGCCGATGAGCAGGTCGCATTCGGTAATGGACATGTTTGCGCGAAACGTGCCGTGCATGCCCAGCATGCCAAGCCACAATTCGTCCGTTCCCGGAAATCCGCCAAGCCCCATCAGGGAGCTTGTCACGGGAATTCTGGCCTTTCTTGCGAACTTTGTAAGCTCTTCATGGGCCTTGGACAGGTTGACGCCCCCCCCGCTGAATATCACCGGCTTTTTTGCCTTGGCAACCAGGTCAATAATTTTCTGGATCTGACGGATGTTGGGTTTGTAAGTCGGGTTGTAGGTCCGCATCCGAACTTCGCCCGGCACCTTGAACGTCGTGGTCGAATTGATGATGTCCTTTGGCAGGTCCACCAGCACCGGCCCGGGACGACCGGAGCGGGCCAGATGAAACGCCTCTTTTATCGTTTTGGCCAGGTTCCTGACGTCTTTCACCAGGTAGTTGTGTTTGGTGCAGGGGCGCGTGATGCCAACAATGTCCACTTCCTGGAACGCATCGTTCCCGATGAGGTGGGTGGGCACCTGCCCGGTGAAGATGACGATGGGTATGGAGTCCAGGTATGCCGAGGCGATCCCCGTAACCGTGTTGGTGGCACCGGGACCGGATGTCACCAGGCAGACCCCGACTTTCCCGCTTGCCCGGGCGTATCCGTCGGCCGCGTGGACGGCCCCCTGTTCATGCCTGACCAGGATGTGCTTGAAATCCGTATCCATGAGCGCGTCATAGATATCCAGAACAGCCCCGCCCGGGTATCCAAAAATGGCGTCAACGCCTTCTTCCTGAAGCATTTTCATCAAAATCTGGGCACCTTTGAGCTTCATGATCAACCTTCCTTTATTTTAGTCCTCGTAATAACTGAAAACCATTCGTAACATCGGCGAAAAAGCGATTGTTAAAACCCGGACCGTCAAGGGTTTATTTCAATACCGCACCCTTGTCCGCGGACGAAACCTGCTGGGCGTATCGCGCCATGTATCCCGTTTGTATTTTCGGGGCAGGCGCCTTCCACCCGGAAAAACGTTTTTCGATTTCCGCGTCCGGAACCTTGAGTGTAATGGTTTTTCCGGGGATGTCGATGGCGATCCGGTCGCCTTCTTCAACAATTGCGATGGGGCCTTTTTGCATGGCCTCCGGGGATATATGCCCGATCGCCGCCCCCCGGGTGCCGCCGGAAAAACGGCCGTCCGTGATCAGGGCCACATGACCGTCGAGGCCCATGCCGGCAATGGCGGATGTCGGCGCGAGCATTTCACGCATGCCGGGTCCCCCCATGGGGCCTTCATACCGGATGACAACGATGTCCCCCTTTTTGATATGGCCGGACATGATGGCTTCGGTGGCATCCTCCTCCGATTCAAAAACGCGGGCCGGGCCTTCGTGGGAAAGCATTTCATCGGCTACGGCAGACTGCTTGACCACACACCCCCTGGGCGCGAGGTTGCCGAACAATACCGCAAGCCCGCCGGTTTTGTGATAGGGGTCGCTGACCGGCCGGATTACACCGATGCCTTTCGGCTTTGCGGCGCTGACGTTTTCCTTGACGGTTTTTCCGGTCACCGTCAGGCATTCACCGTTGATAAACCCTGCGTCATAAAGGGTTTTCATCACGGCATAGATTCCGCCGGCGTTGTCCAGGTCCTCGATGTGATGGGCGCCGCCCGGTGAAAGGGAACACAGGTGGGGTATCCGGTCGCTGATGGTGTTGATCATGTCCAGGTCCATGGGGATGCCGGCTTCGTGGGCGAGCGCAGCCAGGTGCAAAACCGTGTTGGTGGAGCAGCCCATTGCCATGTCCACGCACAGGGCGTTTTCAAACGCCTCTTTTGTCAGTATTTTTGATGGTATCAGCTGCTTTTCGAAAATCTCCAGGATTTTTATGCCGGCCTGCTTGGCCAGGCGTACCCGGGCGGACATGACCGCCGGGATCGTGCCGTTTCCGGGCAGGCCCAGGCCGATGGCCTCGGTAAGGCAGTTCATGGAATTGGCCGTGAACATGCCGGCACACGAACCGCACGTCGGGCAGGCCGCGTTTTCGATGTCCAGCAGTTCTTCTTCGGTCATCTTTCCCGATCGGACTTTGCCAACGGATTCGAAAACAGTTATCAAATCGACTTTTTTTGAAGGGTCGTGGGGGTGCCTGCCGGCCAGCATGGGTCCGCCGCTGATAAAGATGCTCGGCAGGTCAAGTCGGGCGGCCGCCATGAGCATGCCCGGGACGATCTTGTCGCAGTTGGGGATCATGACCATTGCGTCAAGTGCATGGGCCGTGGCCATGATTTCAATGGAATCGGCGATGATTTCCCGGCTTCCCAGGGAATATTTCATGCCTTCATGACCCATGGCGATACCGTCGCAGACGCCGATGACGCCGAATTCCACGGGGGTGCCGCCCGCCATGTAGATCCCGGCCTTGACCGCGTCGGCAATTTTGTTCAAATCCGCATGTCCGGGAACGATGCTGTTGTAGGAATTGGCCACGCCGATCAAGGGACGGCGGATTTCATCATCGGTATACCCGATGGCTTTCATCAGCGACCGATGGGGCGCCCTTCCGATTCCCTGCTTTGCGATGTCACTTTTCATCATGTCCCTCCGTTTTGGCGCTTCGTGAAAACAAAAAAACCGTTATCAGTTTTTCGGGGCTGATAACGGTTTTTTTTAAGAAATTGTCTGGCTTATATTTTATCTTGCACCATTATCAACCCCGGCTCCCCCAAGGACGTCAACTACGCCCAGTACGGGTACAATAAGAATAAGGCTGATAATGAAAAGTCTGAACATCATTGTTAAGTGATCCAAGTTCATTTTGCCGCTATGGTGATGAATGCGGCGCCACTCTTGCTACCGGGAAAAAACCTTACAGCATCATCGTCGATATTGAATTTTTGACCATTAGCAATAAATAATGGCCCTTGTCAAGGAATTGTTTTATTTATTTTTGAATTCAGCGCGGCTGCGAACCATTCGACCGCTTCATCGATAAACTGCGCCTGGTAATCCGGCCGGCTTATGGCGTGATCGCCCCCGGGGAAACGGACGAGCCGCTTGGGCGTTGCCGTGTTTTCATAAATTTCAAGGGCGTTTTCAAATGAAACCACTTCGTCCGCATCGCCATGGAATATCAGTATGTTGCTTATTTTCTCGAGCTTGTCGGCAATGTCAAACGCCATCTGTTCCGGCGTCATGTCCTTGAACAGGGGGTCCTCCATGATATGCGCGGGCACCCGGATGGATTCCAGGCGGGCCGGCGCCGCCAGTGTGATAATGGTTTCGATGTCGAACGAATCAGCAACCCCGATGCAGACAGCCCCGCCCATGCTGCTGCCGAAGAGCCCGATGGCCCCACCGATGCCGGGGTATGCCGAAACCGTTGAAATGGCCGCCGCCAAGTCGTTGATGCGTCCTTCAAATGTCGTTGCCTCAGAAAAGCGGCCTTCGCTCCGGCCCCGTCCCCGATGGTCGAAACGGAAAAAAGCAATCCCTTTTTTGTTCAGCCGCTCTGCAAGGGTTTTCTGCTTGGGGGATTCCCCGTCGCTCAAAAGGCCGTGGGATCCGATGACAACGGGGGCGGGCCGGTTTTCCGGCCGTGGCTCCGGCAGGTGAAGGGTCCCGTTTAAGCGAAAGGCATCCGCATAAAACTGTATTGTTTTTGTATTCATTGTAATCCCCGGACAGTAGGTTTTTCATGAACCGGCTGCATGACAGGTCGGACGCAACGCAGATATTGGGTTTTTTCAAAGCCGTCAAGTTTGATGAACTCGTAAAAGGTCGTTTTCAGACGGCTTTGTAAAAAGTTCAAGATCAAGGCGCGAGCAATTTTTGAAGAATTGAGCGTACTTTGTCGTACGTGAGAT
>SKZX01000255.1 GCA_007127175.1 Desulfobacterales bacterium | reverse complement strand
TTTCTGCGTCATCATCCGGCACTTCGATGTCGAATTCCTCTTCCATTGTCATGATAAGTTCAACCAGTGCGAGGGAGTCGGCTCCCAGATCGTCTATCAGCGATGCCTGGGGAACAACTTCTTTATAATCGACTTCCAGTTTTTCAGCAATGAGCTTCCTGACTTTTTCTTCGATGGTCATCTTGCAAAACTCCCTTATATTATATAGTATTGGTCGGCGTTACATGTACAATCCGCCGTTTACTTGAATCACCTGGCCCGTGATATAACGGGCTGCATCCGATGCCAGGAAAACGACCAATCCCGCAACGTCTTCGGGCGTTCCCGCAAATCCCATGGGAATCCTGGCCGCAATTTCAGAAACCTGGGCTTCTGAAAGTTTGCCGGTCATTTCTGTTTCAATATACCCCGGGGCAATGGCATTGGCGGTAATGTTTCGTGAGGCCAGCTCCATTGCGGTTGTTTTGGTGAGCCCCACAAGCCCTGCCTTTGAAGCGGCATAGTTGGCCTGACCGGGATTTCCCGCAATCCCGGCAATGGACGTGATGTTGATGATCCTGCCGCTTTTCTGGCGGATCATGGGACGGGCCGCGAGGCGTGTGCAGATGAAGGCGCCCCTGAGATTGACATCCATGACCCGGTCCCAGTCCCCGGACTTCATCCTCGGCAGCAGGGCGTCTTTTGTAATGGCCGCGTTGTTGACCAGCACGTCGATGCGCCCGGTTTCATCCAGGGCGGTTTTAAAAAAAGTTTCCAGATCCTGTTCTGCGGCCATGTCGGCCTGGATTCCCCTTGCGCGACCACCGGCATTTGCAACGGCTTTTTCGGTTTCACGCGCTGCCTCCCCGGATGACAGGAAGTTGAAAAAGACAAATGTATTCCCGTTGGCAAATGCCGTGCATATGCGCCGGCCGATGCCTCTGCTCCCACCGGTTACGATGATCGTCCGTTTCGGGTTGCTGTTCATGGGGATAACCGCTGCCGCATGCCATGCCTTGATCCCGGAGGTTGTGTCCGGCCGGAAAAGTAAGGCTGAACGGCGTTTATGCGCTTTTTTCGAGGGCGTTTCTGCCCCTGTAGTTGCCGCACCCCGGGCACGCATGGTGCTGCATGACGGGTTCTCCGCATTGCGCACAGGAAGCCACATTCGGTCCGCTTATGGTTTGATGGGTCCGGCGTTTATCCCGCCGTGATTTCGATACTTTCCGCTTGGGTACAGCCATGGTGTGTATCTCCTAACTATTTGATATTTTATAATAAATTTTATCTTTAGGATCTAAAAAGAGTATTAATCTAGTATGTTAAATCGCCTTTGATGTCAAGGGATTTAACGGTTATTTTCAAAGGTTGCTTGATTTTAAAAGCCACGTGGGTTAACTTAAAAAATTTTATAAATTCGGGCATCGCTCCCCGGCACCGGTATGGATGATCATGGCCCGGATTTTATAATCGTTTCTACCAGAACAGGAAAATTTTATCAAATGGACAGCATTGTTACCCGTTTTCCGCCCAGTCCGACCGGATACCTGCACATCGGCGGTGCGCGCACGGCCCTTTTCAACTGGCTTTACGCCCGCCATAACCAGGGAAAATTCATTCTGAGGATCGAGGATACCGATGCGGTCCGCTCCACCCGGGAGTCCGTGGATGCCATTTTTGAGGCCCTTGACTGGCTGGGTATCGACTATGACGAAGGGCCCTATTACCAGTCGCAGCGCTACGATATATACCGCGATTATGTGGACCGGCTCATCGCCTCGGCAAACGCCTATTGCTGCACGTGCTCGGCCGAGCGCATCGAAGAGATGCGCAATGCGGCAAAGGCAAGGGGGGAAAACCCCCGCTATGACGGCTCCTGCCGTGAAAAAGGGCTTCCGCCGTCCCCGGACGCGGTGGTCCGTTTTAAAACGCCGGCGGCCGGAAACACGATTTTAGAGGACGCGGTCCGCGGGAACATTGTTTTTTCAAATGCCGAGATCGATGATTTCATCATCCTCCGCAGTGACAGAAGCCCCATGTACAACCTGGCGGTCGTGGTGGATGACATCACCATGGGCGTCAACACCATCATCCGCGGTGACGACCATATCAGCAACACGCCCCGGCAGATACTGATTTATAAGGCCGTTGGCGCACCCGTGCCCGTTTTTGCGCATGTCCCCATGGTCCTTGGGGGCGACCGTGCCCGGCTGAGCAAGCGCCACGGGGCCATGTCCGTGACCGCTTACCGGGATATGGGGTATTTGCCCGATGCCCTGCTCAACTACCTGGTCCGGCTGGGCTGGTCCCACGGGGACCAGGAGTTCTTTACCAAAGCGGAACTCGTTGAAAAATTTACCCTGAAACACGTCGGCAAATCCGCCGGTGTGTTCAACCCGGAAAAGCTTCTGGCCCTCAATGCGCAGCATATCCAGCATGCCTCCGAGGAAACGCTTGCGCCCCACCTCCTGCCGTTTCTGGCGGAAAAGGGGATCGATGCGCAGGCGGACACCTACCTGCACCGCGTGATTGCAACACTGAAGCAGCGCAGCAAGACATTGATCGAAATGGCCGAGGGGGCTGAATTTTATTACATCGCCCCCCAATCGTATGACGAAAAGGGCGCAAAGAAATTTTTGAAACCGGAGAGTATGGATGCCCTTGCAAAACTTGCCGAAGCGCTGAAAGGGCAGGTGTTATTTGACGAGAAAAGCCTCGAGCCCGTATTTCAGCAGATCATGGATGAAACCGGACTGGGTTGCGGCAAGATCGCTCAACCCCTTCTCCTGGCGCTGGTCGGTAAAACGGTCAGCCCGGGAATTTTTGAAATGCTCGAGGTGCTGGGCAAGGACGAAATCATTTCCCGCATCGAGCGCTGCATTGCGGTTATGTCCGGCCAAAGCGGATCGTCCGCATAAATTTGCCTTGACACGTTGACTTAATTTGTTATTTTAT
>SKZX01000135.1 GCA_007127175.1 Desulfobacterales bacterium | reverse complement strand
TCAATGTCTGTGACAACAAAACCAACCGATACATAAGTTAAAGGGGTGAAAATCAGCGTTACCGTTTCCGTTATATCCTCCTCTTGCACCTCGATGGTTCCGCTTTCGGCGTTGTAATATTCTTTACTTACCTCATAGCTGAATGTGCTGTTTGCATCCACTTGGTCGAAAATTGCGACACCCTCGCTATCAGTTAGCTGAGGATCATATTCCCCAAGTATGACCTGGGCTCCCTCTATGGCCATGTTATCCTGGTCATTCACCTGAAATGTGACGGTAACGTAAAGAACCGGAATATCAACTGTTGCCGTATTTGATGGACCCGACTCGCCCGAATCATAAACCGCTGTTACGTGATAGCTGTACGTGGTTGATTGTTCAAAATCTTCATCAAGATATTCGGTATCCTGAACCTCTTGAGCAATAAGGTTTCCATCTCTGTATACATTGTAATGCAGCAGGTTCTTTTCTGCCGGCGGATTCCAGTTCAGGTGGATCCCCTCACCGGTAAATTCTGCCGTGAGGTTCTCTGGGACTGGCAACTCATCAGCCGGTACACCTGTCTCAAATCGTCCGTAAATATCCGAGTACTGATTGTTAACGCGAGAATCTTGCCACACTGTTAGGAACTGGTTGCCCTGACCTGCCACTTCGGGGTTTTGCTGATGGAACTGGTTGACACCGATTGGCATCTCGTCTGTATAGAAAGATCCGTCCGAATTAATTATACGTCCGTGTACTTCCCACCAGATATTTTGTTTTGCGGGATCCATCCCCGCTGCCAAAAGCATTTCTTCTTGCACGGGATCATTTTTGTCAACACTTTTCGAGATATTTTGCTGTTCCCAGGCAACCAGAAACTGATTGCCATTCGAGCCAACCTTGGGCCAGGTGCGTTCGTGGTTGTCTGCTAACGGACTGATTGGAATATTGCCACCGATTAGTGTACCGTTGCTGTCAAATAACTGGCCATAAACACCACTTTTTGAGCCGTCTCGGCGATCTGCCCAAACAGCCATGTATTCACTGCCATTAAAAGCAGCCCGCACTAACATCTGCCGTTGCGGGACATTGGAGATTACAAAATCATCACCAACCGGGTTACCGTCTGTATCAATAAACCAACCGTAAATGGAGCGCTCACCGGTTCGATTGTCATCCCACACAACCAGGTAATTGGTGCCATCAAATAAAATATCGGGGTACACCTGGGCGTGATTTGACCCCAATGAAGGTGGACGGATGGGGAAATTGCTTCCAACAAGATTGTAATCAGAAGCAGAAACAAACTGTCCCAATATCTGTGCATCCTGGGTCGGCATCCCATCCTGCCAGATCACCAAATAATTCTCACCATCGTAAGCCGTGCGCATAAAACCAGGGGAATTTTGCAGTGCAGGGCTAGAAACCTGTATCATCCCAGATACCGGAACTCCATTTAGCCCAATCAGAATCGCCATTCCATCGCGCTGATAATCCCATATCCCCCGTTGACGCGACCAGGTATACAGGAAATTGTCATCCCCCATGGCAAGTCCCGGCATCAGTGATAAAGCAGGATGCGCAGGAACGGTCTGTTGTTCTGAGGATACGACACCATCCGTTGACACAAATTTCGAAAAAACACTGTAATTGCCACCGCGACGGTCAAAATAAACAGTCAGGTAGTCCTCCCCATCAAACACAACCACAGGATAGGTTTGACTAAAGTTGTCGGTGGCAATCGGAAAGTCATCTGCCGAAAACAGTAGTGATTGAAATAAAAATAAAGCCAGCGTAAATATTACATAATTTTTCTTCATTATATTGATTTAAATAGGTGTGAAAATATTGATTGCATCCTCAAAGATAATGAAATTGATGTTGCATCAAAATGAAATTATTTCTTATCTTGTGCTTGCTATACTTGTTCTGCAGAATGCTCAAGTGTTTTTAATTGTCGACAAACGGATGCTTGTTCGGCCTAAATATTCAAATAGATTATATATATTTTGCTTAAATTAAAATTTACGTTATGAAAAGAATTACAAAGACCTTATTCGTTTTTTTTGTGATGACATCGTTTGCCTTTTCCGCCCTGGCAAATGATGCAGGGGTTAATTACGAAAAAGAAGTGAACCGTGAATGGACGGTCATCGAGATGTTTACCGTCAATCCGTTTGCCGGTGGACTTGCCTCCGATGGAGAGTATATTTACATTGGAGCCTATGGGGGAGGATACAGTGATGAAATGCACCGGTTTGATCCTTCCACTGGCGAATTGATCATGTTATTTGATGATGCGGTAGTTAATCAATCGCTTGGTTTGACTTATGATGGAGAATACCTATGGACCATCAACCGGGTTGGCTTCAATCCCTCTTTTGCCTTGCAGTTTGACATGGAAGGTAACGAGGTTTCGCAGTTTGCATTGCCAAATACATACATGTCAGGTATCGCTTATGATGACGGAAACTTCTGGGTGGCCACCTATAATCCAAATCCCGGAACCATTCACCTGATGGATGATCAGGGGAATGAGATATCAAGCTTTGTTCCCCCGACGGATCAACCCTGGGACATTGCCATCCAGGGAGATACCATATGGATTGTCGATTTCTGGAATGATTTCATACACGCCGTTGAGACCGACGGAACACTGATCCAGTCATTTCCATACGATGACCACAGGGCCACCGGCATTTATCACGACGGGAACTTCCTCTGGTATATCGGTCGTACTTCACAGGGCGTGAGTACCTTGTATAAGGTGGATCCGTTTGGAACCGGAACACCTGTGATCGTGGTCCCTCCTTCGCATCACTTCGGAAATGTGACATTGGGCGATGATGAGGTCTGGATGATGAACATTCAGAATCCGGGAACAGGTGATTTGACCATTTCGGATATCACCTTTCCCGATGGCGTTACGGCTTTTTCGGTTGATGAGTCATTCCCCTT
>SKZX01000048.1 GCA_007127175.1 Desulfobacterales bacterium | reverse complement strand
GAGCACTGGTGCAACCTGTTCAAAACCGGCTTTCTGAACATGCGGGAAGCGGTGATCCAGAGAAAGGACGCCGAAATCATTCCCGTGCTCAAAAACGCGTCGCTTCTGAGGGACGGTGACGGCAACGTCATCGGTGCGGTCGAAACCATTACCGACATCACCGAGCTCAACGAAAAGGAAACCCAGATCAGCGCCCTTCGCAGCGAATTGCGCTCTGAAAACAGCTTCCATGGCCTCCTTGGAAACTCGACCCCCATGCAGCAGGTATACGAACTGATAGAAAACGCGGCCCGCTCCGACGCCCCCGTGATCATTTTCGGAGAAAGCGGCACGGGAAAGGAACTGGTCGCCCAGGCAATACATACCATCAGCAGGCGCAGCGCAAACCCCTACATCAAGGTCAACTGCGCCGCCCTGAACGACTCCCTTTTGGAAAGCGAGTTATTCGGCCACCGGAAAGGCGCGTTTACGGGCGCCTACCAGGACCGCACCGGGCGGTTCGAAGCCGCCCGGAACGGGACTGTTTTTCTTGATGAAATCGGCGATCTGCCATTGTCGACCCAGGTCAAGCTGCTGCGGGTATTGGAAGACCATGTCATCGAGCGCGTGGGGGACAACCAGCCGCTTAAAATCGATGTACGGATTATCACCGCCACCAATCGCGATTTGCAGAAGCTGATGGAGGCGGGCCGGTTCAGGGATGATCTGTTTTACCGGATCAACGTGATCCCCATCTGGGTCCCGCCGCTGAGAAAACGCGGGGGGGACATCTCCCTTCTGGCCGACGCTTTTTTTAACCGCAACCGCCTCAAAAACGACAAGCCCGTGGAGGGCATCTCCAATGCGGCCATGGAAGCGATCATCAGCTATTCATGGCCCGGCAATGTCCGGGAGCTGAAAAGCGCGTTCGAGTATGCCTTTGTCACCTGCGATGATGCCCTGATCCGCCCGGAGCACCTGCCCCCGGATATCGGGCAGCATAAAACAGCCAGGAAAGGCACGGTTGAAAAAACGGTCCTGAGCCGGGACGAGGAAAAAAAGCAGCAATTGATCGAAGCGCTCCGGGAAGCCGGGGGAAACCAGTCACGGGCGGCTGAAATTCTTGGCGTTTCGCGGGTCACGGTGTGGAACCGGATCAAGCGCTATCATGTGGCCGTGAACCGTGACGTGGTGGAGAACTGACACCGTCCTGCCAGGCCATTCGGGTCAGCCGTCAGCCGCAGGCAGCGCCATCCGGAAAGTGGTGGCGCCGCTGCCCGTCGCCTTTACCCGGACGTCACCGCCGTGGCGCTGCATGACCTCCTTGACGGTTGACAGGCCAAGGCCGACGCCGTACCCTTCCTGCTTTGTCGTAAAAAACGGCTCGAAAATGCACGACAGGTCTTCATCCCGAATGCCGGTCCCGGTGTCTTCAACGTCCAGAAAGATCCCGCCCGCCTTTTCATCAACCCCTGAGCGCAGCGTGAGGCGCCCCCCCCGCGGCATGGCATCGACGGCATTGAAAATCAGGTTGAGGACGCATTGCTGCAACTGGTTGAAATCCCCCCTGACCTTGGGAAGGTCTTTTGGTATTTCCGTTTTCAGCTCGATTTTCTGAAGTTCGAGCTTGTGCGAGCAAAGCAGGATGCAACGGTCCAGTAAATCGGCGATGGAAATGGTTTCAAAGGCGGGTGGGGATTTGCGGGTATACGCCAGCAGGTTCCCGGTAATATAGGAGCAGCGGCTGATTTCACGGTCTACGATGTCCAGGTAACGGGCGAACTTGTCAATCCGCGTGCTGTCCATGCCGCCCTTGTCCAGCGTCCGCTTCATAAGCCTGACATAATTCAGAATCCCGGACATGGGGTTGTTGATCTCATGAACAACGCTGGCGGCGAGCCGGCCCAGCGAAATCATCTTGTCCTGGTGGAGTATCCGGGCCTGGTCTTCCATGGCCCTTTCCAGACGGTAAAAATCCCTTAAATCCCGTATGAACAGAACAAGCCCTTCCTGCTGGTCGTCCTCAAACAGCCGGATGGCAGACACCTGAACCGGAATGCGCTTGCCGCCATGGTCAAAGAGCGTGGTTTCGAATAACGACAGCCTGTTTTTCCCGCCCAGTCGCTCACTGTCGAGTTCCTGGGCCATGCGCTTGATTTCGTCTTCAGAAAACAGTTGTCCCATGGTTGTTTCCCTGACCAGTGCATCCCTTTCAATTCCGGACAACTGCGACATGCTGGGGTTGGCCATGATGATGCGCCCGCCGGTATCACAGGCCACAATGGCGTCCATGGAGCTTTCAATCAGCTTGCGCTGGAAATTGATGCTTTTGACCAGTTCCCGCGTCGTTATGGTTTTGTCGCGCTCCAGAAGCGCCGTGTAATCTTTCAGCTGCTTGCGGGAAACATAGCGATCGGCGGCTCTTTTCAGGGCCAGGTGAAGGGCTCCGTAATTGAGGGGTTTTGTCACGAAATCAGAGGCATCGAGCTGCAGGGCCTGTATGGCGAGGTCGATGTCTGCAAACGCTGTGATGATAATCACTTCGGTGTCCGGCAGCTCTTTTTTAACGGCTTCGAGAACCGCAAGCCCGTCCATAACGGGCATCCGGATGTCGGTTATGACGATTTCAGGCGTTCTGTCATGCACAAGCGCAAGGCCTGAACGGCCGTCAGCCGCCGTATGAACGATATACCCCGCATCTTCGAGGGTCATTCTCACAACTTCCCGGATGTCTTCTTCATCGTCAATCAGCACGATGGTCCAGGGTTTTTGATGTTCCATTCACATGCTCCGAATTAATGATATAAACCACAGCGTATTGTATGTTTAAAGGTCAATTCCGTTGTGAGGCGGGTCGGTGCTGTCCCGGCAACTGCAGGAGAACGCTGATATCTCTAAGCTCGCTCCCTTGCGCCCTGTGATAAACGGCAAGGCCACAGGGCGCTGGCGTCCGCTTCGCCAAGAG
>SKZX01000223.1 GCA_007127175.1 Desulfobacterales bacterium | reverse complement strand
CCGAAATCCAAGGTTTCAAGGGCTTCCTTAAATATGTCAATGCGAGCCTCGATCTCTTCAGCCGGATCTCCACCACCCTTGAAATACTCAGATAAAGTAATATTATACCGTTTTTTGATTTCCGTTTCAACACAATGATGTTTCAATGAAAGTTTATGGTTCATTTTTGATCACATTTCTGTTAATTAAATGCGGTTAATAATTTGGTTGTTTCATGAGCCCTTGGCTAGACGTTGGGGCTGAGTTTTTTTAATTACTTTTCTTGTATATAGCAGGAGAACCGACTCATGTATGTACCACGCTACATTTTTTTTACCAAGGGGGTTGGAACGGACAAGGCCCAGTTGGCATCTTTTGAGAACGCCTTGCGGGATGCCGGCATCGCCCATTTGAACCTTGTCCAGGTGTCCTCCATTTTTCCGCCGGGCTGCAAGATTATCGAGCCGGATGTGGGGCTTGCCAAGCTCGAGGCAGGTGAGATTACCCACTGCGTCATGGCCAAGCAGGAAAGCCAGGAACCCGGGCGCCGGCTGGTGGCCAGCATCGGTTTGGCGCTGCCCGAGGGTAATGAGCGCTACGGGTATCTTTCCGAGCACCACGGCTTCGGCCAGACCGAGGTCGAAGCCGGCGATTTTGCCGAAGATATCGCCGCGTCCATGCTGGCCACGACCCTTGGCATCGAGTTTGACCCTGAAAAAGACTATGACGAAAGACGGGACATCTATAAGATGTCCGGCAAGATCATTCATTCGCAGCATATCAGCAAGGCGGCCCTCGGTGCTGAAGGCAAGCTCTGGACTACGGTCATCGCGGCCGCGATTTTTATTAAATAGCAGGTTGACGGCTTTGTAAAAAGCCCAATATCTGCGTTGCGAGCAATTATTGAAGAATATCACGTACGGCTAAGTACGCTCAATTCTTCAATAATTGCTCGCGCCTTGATCTTGAACTTTTTACAAAGCCGTCTGAAACAGACCTTCTACAAGACTATAAAGGTTGTCTTTAATATATGGATATCAGTCGTTTCATGCAATTCGGGGGGTCTGATGTCCGCTTTGAAGCGGCGGACCGGGCAAAGGTGGTTGTCCTGCCCATATACTACGAGGTAGCGCCTTCATACGGCGCCGGCAGCGGCCAGGGCGCCTATCACATATTGCGGGCGTCATCCGAGCTTGAATGCATGGACGAAGAAACGTTCGTCAATTGGGGGGAAACAGGGCTCCACACGACTGCCGCACTGCATCCGGGCACCGACCCGGACACAGGATTGGAGCGGATCAGGGAAGCTGCCCGGCGATACATGGCCCCCGGGCGGCTGCTCCTTTCCCTGGGCGGTGATCATGCGGTATCCATCGGTCTGATAGCGGCTGCAGCACAGACCTTTGAAAATACTGGTGTGCTGCAGATTGACGCACACCCGGATTTGCGGGATTCCTACAATGGCAGCCGGAACAATCATGCCTGCGTCATGCGCCGGGTGGCCGATGATCTGAAGCTGCCGTTTGTGCAGGTGGGCATCCGGTCGATTGCGCCCGAGGAGGCAACCTATATACAAGAAAAAGGGTTGCGGCCGTTTTTTGCCCATGCCATCGACCCGCTTCACAACGGGTGGATGGACGAGGCCATAGACAGGCTGCCTGAAAACGTTTACCTGACGCTGGACCTGGACGGCCTGGATCCATCGGTCGTACCGGGTACGGGCACGCCCGAGCCGGGGGGGCTGACCTACCGGCAGGTGGTTGAACTGATTCGGAGGCTGGGTGCCCGGCGCCGCGTGGTTGCCGCGGACATCAATGAACTGGCAAAGATCGAGGGCTCCCAGGTCTCAGAGTTCACGGCGGCAAAACTGGCGGCAAAGATCATCGTGTATTGTGGGATGCGGGATGGGGAATTGAATATGAGCGGTGCCGGCTGAACCGGTTTTCTTTATACACACCCCGACCCAGACGAAAAAACAAGCCCAAAGACAACCGGCCGGTTCAAATAAAAATCCCGGAGCATGCGCTCCGGGATTTTTATTGGGGTTGACAGGGGACAGATTTCAATCTGTCCCCTTAAGACTTTTCTAGAACAGGCCGGTGACCTTTCCGGTTTCCGGATCCACGTCGATGCGGCGGAAGGCCGGGTTGGAGCCGGTCCCGGGCATCAGGCTGATGGTTCCCGCGCAGGGGCAGAGGAACTTGGCGCCGGAATAGATAAGCACGTCACGGATGGGCAGCCGCCATCCCTTGGGCACGCCCTTGAGTGTCGGGTCGTGGGACAGGGACAGGTGGGTCTTGACCATCATGGTGGAGAAATCCGCATACTTGGGATCGTCTTCCAGCATCTTGGCCTTGGCCGCGGCTTCAGGTGCCCAGTCCACGCCGTCCGCGCCGTAGACTTCGCGGGCGACCATGTCGACGCGGTCGCGCAGCTTCATTTCCAGCGGGTAGAGGAATTCGAATTTGCTCTCCTCTTCGCAGGCGTCGATAACGGCATCCGCGAACTCGAGTGCGCCGTCGCCGCCAAGCTCCCAGTGCTTGGACTCGGCGCAGCGTGCGCCGGCGGCTTCCGCAGCCTTCTTGACGATGGCGACTTCCGCATCGGTGTCGGTGTAGAAGCGGTTCACGCAGACAACAGGGTTCATGCCGGACTTGCGGATGACGTTGATCATGTGGACCATGTTTTCAACGCCCTTTTCGACCAGCTCGAGGTTTTCCTTGCGGTATTCCTCGGGCAGCGCCTTGCCCGGAACGACCTTGGGCCCGCCGCCGTGCATCTTGAGCGCGCGGATGGTGGAGGTCAGAACGGAAACGTGGGGTTTGAGCCCGCTGTTGCGGCACTTAACGTTCCAGAATTTTTCGAACCCGATGTCGGCTGCGAAACCGGATTCGGTCACGTGGTAGTCGAACATCTTGAGACCGATACGGTCGGCGATGATGGAGCTCTGGCCGACGGCGATGTTG
>SKZX01000302.1 GCA_007127175.1 Desulfobacterales bacterium | reverse complement strand
TGTTTACAGGATGTTGCGGAACAAGCCTTAGAGCGATCCCAAGGCCTCACAGTTGCCGAGGGCAACACCCCACACCAACAACCCATTTGAAATTAACCTTTTTTGATTTTGATTTCGAAAAAACCAAGGACCAGCAAGCGGGCCTTGAGCCAAAAGACAAAATTCTGACACAGGTTCCAACGTTTCCTGGTGAGCCGCACCGGGCCACCGGGGCATGCACGGAATCACTATAGTGTTGACGAATACTTAACTGGTTGATACATAATAATATTGTCATGATAACCGATTGTGACAATACTGTGAACGGTCGGTTTTTGAATACAAAGCAGCGACACCATACCGCGCCGCATGAAATTTCACGCGAGATTTTGCGCAACGCAGGTATCGGCCTGAAATCGTGGGGGGAAAATGAATCCATTTGACATGCTTGTCGTGGTAATCCTGGTATATTTCGTGATCATCGGGCTGCTCCGGGGCAGCATCCGGGAGATCAGTTCGGTTGCTGCCCTGCTGGGCGGCTTTTATTTTGCTTACCTTTATTACGAATCTTTTGCAACGGTTTTTTCGTTTTTCATCGCGGCCGACCATATCAGAAACATCGTCTCGTTCCTTGTGCTTTTCTGCCTTGTGGCGGCCGGGGTGATCCTGGCCGGCACCCTTCTGAGGGGCCTCATGAAGCTTGTGCTCCTCGGTGTCGTGGATCGGGTCATGGGGGGCGTGATCGGGGCGGTCAAGGCCATTGTCGTCGTATCCGTGCTTCATTTCCTGGCGCTGACGTTTCTGCCGTCCGGCGGCGCCGCCATCGTGGCCGAGTCCAGGATGGCGCCCGCCTTTAACAATGCCGCGGGGGTGATCGTCTATTTGGTGCCCGAAGATTTCAAGCGGGATTTGGCCGCAAGGGCGCAGAAGCTGCGCTGGCAGTGGGAAACCCGGCAGGCGCCGCCGCCCCCCGGCGGGCCGGGGGAAGCATCAGCCGATCCATGAGAAACGGGTTTACGGAGAAACGGGGTCACGCGTTTTCCGGTCCGCCGGTTTTTACGGGCAAGGCGCTGCCCCGGACGCATAGGCGCTGTAATAAATATTGATGAAGCTTTTGTGGCTTGAAAAGGCGATCTCCGGCATTGAGGCCCGGTCGAACCACGCCACCGCATCGGCATCGTCGCCGGCCTGGGGGGTGCCGCTGTAGCGGCGCACCAAAAAACCGGCCATGAGGATGGTGTCGTAAATGTTTCCCTGGTGGGTCGTGACGCCCAGGAGCATGTCGATGCTGCCCCGGATGCCCGTTTCCTCGGCCAGTTCGCGCAACCCGGCCGCCTCGGGGGTTTCACCCAGTTCAATGAACCCTCCCGGAAGGCACCACCAGCCTTTTTTGGGCTCAACACTGCGCTTTACCAGCAATATCCGGTCGTTTTGGTCAACGGCGACGATGCAGGATGCCGGAACCGGGTTTTCATATACAGGGGCGCCGCACGGCTCGCAATAGCGGCGCATCCGCCCTTCGGTGAACCTGTCGACCAGTGCGTGCCCGCAGTCGGGGCAGAAGTTCTTGGTTTTCATTTAATCTTCGAAGTCGCCTTCCTCCCCCCTGTCACGGACGATCGCCCCGCCTTTTTCACGGATTTTTCCGGGGGTCCACTCATCCGGGTTTTCGATGCGTTCGGCCCTGGGGCCGGGGTCATACCCGCCTGCCGCGAGGATGGCCGAAACCGTGATAGACGCTGTATCCCTGCAGTTGAACACGTTCACCAGCATATCATAGGTGAAGTCTTCCACGCGCCGGCACATCCGTTCCCGGATTGTCTTATCCTGGCTCATGAGCAGGGTCTCAAAAGGCAGGTTCAGTTTTTTGTAGTCCCCTTTTTTAAGCCCCTTTTCCCTTGCGTAGGCCGTGAGGGCCTGCCATGCCGCCTCGGTGACGCCCTCGCCCTCGACCTTGATGAACTCGCCGTTTTCGTCCAATTGGGCGTTGCCGTAGTCGTTGACCTTGAGCCCCCAGGACAGCATTTGAAGGGCTGTGGCGACGTTGGCCTTGGTGGTGCGGGTTTTTTCCCGGATCTGGACCAGTTTTTCGGTGGAATTACCGGAGGTGCCGTGCTGGGCGCCGGATACGTTATAGGGTTTCAGCGCATCGTGGACGTCGGCGGTGAGTTCGATCTGAATCCCCTCGGAGCCGCTCTCGATGCCGTGGGAGGTGCCGTTGTTCAGGGCGATCCAGTCCGGAAAGATGCCGTGGGCGTTAAGCCCCTGCACCAGGAAAAGCGCCTCTTCCGGGGTGGAAAGCCCGCTTGCGCCCTTGATCTCGCCGACTTCCGTTTCAAACCCGGCCCAGCCGGGAACATATTTGTAGAGTTCGATGCTGGCCAGGAGGTTGTCCGCATCCGGCATGTGGGAGGCATCGATGGACGTGGATGTGATGCCGGCATCGAATATGGAGGGGATCACGGTTTTGGCGCTCTCGATGTCCGCCTGGGTTTTAATGCCGTAATGGTCCGCGTGGACGGCCACCGGGACGGTGATGCCCATCTCGTTGCAGAGGGTGTCCACGTAGCGCGCCAGGTTCCAGTAGTTGATGGCGCAGTATCCGGATTCGGATTTGGCGATCTCGATGATAATGGCGGCGTTTGCGCGCTGAGCGGCCATGAGCGCCCCCCGGATCACGAAGTAGTTGCGCCCGTTGGCGGCCATGGCAATGGCGCTGCCTTTGGTCAGCATGGCCCTGTCGATGTATTTGCCGCTCACGATGAGTGCTCTCGAGTTGGGGAAAAGCGCTGTTATGTTGGGCGGCCTACCGATTTTGAGCGCCTCGTCGAACGCTTTCTGGTATTCGGACGGATTCAGCGTCATATTAAACCCCCTTTCATGGGTGTAAAGTGTTGATGGCTTCTATTCATTCTCATGTCCCGGCACCTCGTGCAGCGGGGGTGCACTGCGCACATCGTTTATTATTTCAAGTATCT
>SKZX01000398.1 GCA_007127175.1 Desulfobacterales bacterium | reverse complement strand
TAAATACAGCGGCATTCGATGGTCGATGCATCCCGTCCCGGCGGCGTTGCTCGGCGCTCAAATACGCCCGGTATTCTCGCTTCTCGCGCCTTGCGGGACGGGCGCCTCGACCATCTCGGTGCGTCACTGTATTTATGCCCTCGACCACTTAGTCATCCGCGCGGCCGAAGCGCCGCTCACGCTTGTTGTACTCGGAAAGGATCGCCACGAACTCCTCCCGGGTAAAATCAGGCCACAGCGTGGGGGTTATAAAGAGTTCCGTGTAGGCAGCCTGCCACAGGAGAAAATTGCTGATACGGTATTCCCCGCTGGTCCGGATGAGCAGTTCCGGATCGGGGATATCCGCGGTGTAAAGGTGCTGTGCAACAAGCTCCGGGGTAATGGATGCAATATCAACCGCACCGTCTTTCACCTTTCGGGCGATGGCCGCACACGCCATGGCGATTTCGGCGCGCCCCCCGTAGCTTAAGGCGAGGTTGAGCTGCATGGCGTCATTGGCCGCGGTTTCTGCCATGGTTTCCTTCAGTTGAGCGGCGACGTCCGACGGCAGCCGTTCCATCTGGCCGATGATATTGATGCGGATGTTATTGTCGATCATCTCCTGCTTTTCAGAGGTCAAAAACCGCTTGAGCAGCGTCATGAGCGCTTTTATTTCAGCCTTGGGGCGCTGCCAGTTCTCCGTTGAAAAGGCGAACAGGGTCAGGTACCGGATACCGATCTCCCGCGAGGCCCGGACAATCATCCGTACTGCATCGGCGCCCTTTTCATGCCCCTTGACACGATTGAGCATCCGCTTTTTGGCCCAGCGGCCGTTCCCGTCCATGATAACGGCCACGTGCACCGGCAGCTGCAAGCCTGTTTCCGGATTTTCCGGCACGTCAGACTTCAAGGGTCTCCTTTTCCTTTTCCTTGAAAATGTCGTCTATCTGCTTGATATGTTCATCCGTCAGCTTCTGCATGTCATCGAGCGACTTTTTGACCGCGTCCTCTGAGGCATCGCCGTCCTTCTTGAGGGCTTTCAACAGCTCATTGGCATCCCTGCGGATATTCCGGACGGCCACACGGTAATCCTCGCAGATCTTGTTGACCTGCTTGACGATATCCTTTCGCCGGTCCTCTGTCAGCGGCGGGATGGATATGCGGATGATCTTGCCGTCACTGGTCGGCGTGAGCCCCAGGTTGGACTTCAAAATCGCCTTTTCAATTTCCTTTATGGCGGACGCGTCCCATGGCTGAATGGTGATCAGGCGGCTTTCGGGCACGGAAAGGGAAGCGATCTGGTTCAACGGTGTTGGGGTGCCGTAATAATTCACCCGCACACCGTCAAAAATATTGAGGGAGGCTCTACCCGTCCTGATCCGCGTGAGTTCCTTTTTCAAAGACCCCACCGACTTTTCCATTTTGTCTCTGGCTTCATCGAAGATTTCATCAATCATAGCGGCTCACCCTGTATTAAGGTTCATTTCAACAGTCTGAAAATGACTTTTTACGAGTCCATCAGGCTTACTGCTCGGAAATACGCGTTCCGATACTGTTATCCCCGCAAATCACCTTGCGGGTATTGCCGGGGACTTTCAGGTTGAAAACGACCATTTCAAGACCGTTTTCCATGGCAAGGGATACGGCGGTGGAATCCATGACATGAAGACGCCGTTCGAGCACGGACATGTAATCGATTGAACGGATGAACTGTGCCTGTGCATTGCCAACGGGGTCCATGTCGTAGACGCCGTCCACCTTGGTCGCTTTCAACAGGACGTCTGCATGGATTTCCGCGGCCCGAAGTACGGCTGCGGTGTCCGTGGTGAAATACGGGTTGCCGGTTCCGGCCGCAAAAATGACGACCCGCCCTTTTTCAAGATGGCGGATCGCCCTTCTGCGAATATAAGGTTCCGACACCTGGTGTATCGAGATCGCCGAGAGGACCCTCGTGGGAATGCCGATTTTTTCAAGCGCCCCCTGGAGGGCAAGGCTGTTCATGACAGTGGCGAGCATGCCGATGTAGTCGGCGGATGCCCTGTCCATGCCTTTCGAACTGGCGGCCATTCCCCGGAATATGTTGCCGCCGCCCACGACAAGGGCGGTTTCAACACCCAGGTCAACCGCGTCCTTTACTTCGTCGGCCACGTATGCGAGGGTTTCCGGTTCGATGCCGTATTTGGATTCCCCCATCAGGGCCTCGCCGCTGAGCTTGAGCAGCACGCGCCGGTATTGCGATTTTTCCACGATGGCTCGCCTCTTTCCAGCTGTGAGATACCCGGTTATAAATTCTCGCCCACCTGAAACCGCGCGAAACGGTTAATGGTTATTTTCTCGCCTGTCTTGGCGATCATGTCATTCAACACGTCCGATATGGTCAGGTTGGTGTCCCTGACATAGAGCTGGTTCATGAGGCAGGATTCCTTGAAAAACTTGTTCATCTTGCCTTCAACGATCTTCTCGACCATGTTTTCAGGCTTTCCCGCCTCAAGGGCCTGATCCCGGTAAATCTGTTTTTCCCTTGCCAGGAGCGCCTCGGGAATATCTTCGGGCAACACCCCGAGCGGGTTCGAGGCGGCTATATGCATGGCGATATTTCTTGCAAATTCTACAAATTCGTCGGTCTTGGCCACAAAATCAGTCTCGCAGTTCACTTCCACAAGCACACCGATTTTGCCGCCCATGTGAATGTAGGACTGAACGACCCCTTGAGCGGTCACTCGCTCCGCCCGTTTCCGGGCCGTTGCCAGACCTTTCTTTCTCAGGTAATCCGCCGCTTTTTCAAGATCCCCGGCGCATTCGGTCAAAGCCTCCTTGCAATCCATGATACCCGCACCGGATCGATCACGGAGTTTTTTTACCATTTCAGCACTTACACTGCTAGCCATTATATTTCTCCTGTATTGACATCGTCTTCGCTGGTTTCAACAGATTCCTGGACCTTGGGCTCGACCGCAACAGCCTTGCGGATGACCTCGACAACCGGCCCTTTGTCATCCTCTTTGCTGACATACCGCTCTTTTTTCCCCTCGCCGGCTTTGGCAGCCATGGCTTCGGCGTCCTTGTCCGCCTCGGCCTGACGCTTTTCAGCCAGACGTTCAGCCCCCTCGATGCAGGCGTCGGCCACTTTCGACACCATGAGCCGAATCGACCGGATGGCATCGTCATTGCCGGGAATGATATAATCGATGAGATCCGGATCACAATTGGTGTCCACCACCGATACGACCGGGATGCCGAGCCGGCGCCCTTCCTTCACGGCAATGGCTTCCTTTTTGGGATCGATAATGAAAATCGCCCCGGGAAGCCCGTTCATGGAGCGGATGCCGCCGAGGGTGCTGTCGAGCTTTTCCCGCTCCTTGAGCATCCCGATCCGTTCCTTTTTGGGGTACATGCTGATGGTGCCGTCGTTTTCAATGGTATTGAGGTGGTTGAGGCGCTCGATGCTTTTGCGGATGGTCTGGAAGTTGGTGAGCATGCCGCCCACCCACCGGTTATGAACGTAGTACATTTCACACCGGTTGGCCTCTTCGTAAATGGCTTCCCGGGCCTGCTTCTTGGTGCCCACAAAGAGTACGGACTTGCCGCCCGCAACCGTCTTTTGAATAAAATCATAGGCATCCCGAAACAAGCGGACCGTCTGCTGGAGGTCGATGATGTAGATGCCGTTTCTCGCGCCGAAGATGTATTTCTTCATCTTCGGGTTCCACTTTCTCGTCTGGTGACCGAAATGGACACCGGCTTCGAGCATTTCCTTCATAGTCACATAAGCCATTAAACCACTCCTTTTTTGGGTTTTTAAACCGCCGCTTTCATCTCTCCGGCAGGCCCACTCCAAAGAGCACCCGGCCGCCGGTCAAAAAGCGTGTGGCGTTGAGTTAATAAATCACGGTACAATACCAGCAAAATATTAATATGGCAATTTAAATTTGACGGGTTTTTACAAGTTCATTTATTTTGATGGTTTGCAATATTTATGTCGTCCCTTCAGGACTCTGATTCTATCGCGTCATTATATTTCCGGTGGTTAAAACCACCGGCTACACGATGCCACCCCTGCCGGGGTGAAAGGCTGCCCCCCTGGTGTCTGGACGTTTTTCACCCTGTCTGTGGCACCGATAATCCCCGGAGGGGATATGAAATAGAGACTGTTAATCAGGTCCTCCTCAGATGGTATACGAAATTCAAACTGCGGCATCGGTCATCCCCGGATGGAATATCTAATAGAGACTCTTAATCAGGTCATCCTCAGATGGTATACGAAATATAAACTTCGGAATCGGTCATCCCCGGATGGAATATCTAATAGAGACTGTTAATCAGGTCATCCTCAGATGGTATACGAAATATAAACTTCGGCATCCGTCATCCCCGGAGGGGATACATAATATAGCCGGTGGTTTCAACCACCGGTATGGGATGACCATCTAAAACACAGAGTCCTGAAGGGACGACATATATGGCCCAATCGCTCAGCGACGCCGCAAAACGACTGCGCGGTCATGGCCGGCATAGTCTTTGCGAAAGGCTATATCTGCCCAATTCGGCTGCGATTTCGCCAACTTTTCAACCGCCGGCTTCTGGTCGTGGCCGATCTCCAGGATCATGATGCCGCCGGGCACAAGAAAACCGGGTCCTTCGGAGACCAGGACGGCAATATCACGGAGGCCGTCACCGTCGCCGTCCAATGCCAGCACCGGCTCATAATCGGTGATTTCTGGGGCAAGATGCGGTATTTGGCCGGAAGGGATATACGGCGGGTTGGATACGATCATGTCAAATGCACATGCCGCTGAAACCGCATCAAACCATCGCGATGCGAAAAATGCGACCCTGTCCGCCACGCCATTCAACACCGCATTGCCCGCGGCAATGCGGAGGGCGTTAGGGGAAATGTCCGAGGCAAAATACAGGGGGCCGGGAAACGAATGGGCCAGGCTGATGGCGATGGCCCCGGAACCGGTGCCCATGTCAAGGAAGCGAAGGGGCTTTTCCATCGGAACCGGCATAAGATCGAGCGCCGCTTCCACGATGATTTCCGTATCCGGCCGGGGGATCAGGACGTCCGGGGTGACCGCAAGGGAAATTTTCCAGAAATCCCTCCTGCCGATGATGTAGGACACGGGTTCTTTCCGGATCCGCCGTTTCACAAGGGACCGGAAGCGCTGGCGCTCATCTTCGGTCAGCGGCTGGTCAAAGCGGACATAAAGGCCCACCCGGTCGATGCCAAGCGTTTCCGCCAGCAGGATCTCGGCGGTCAACCGGGGGCTGTCGACATGGTGGTCGGCAAAATAACCGGTGGTCCATTTAAGAACCCCCAGGATGTTCCACTCAGGCGCTTTCTGCAAGATCGGATTCTGCATTCTCAATGGCCTGGGCCTGGTAATAGGCGGCAAGCTCGTTGACGATTTCTTCGAGGTCACCGGCCAGAACCTGGTCAAGCTTGTAAAGGGTCAGGCCGATCCGGTGATCCGTGACCCGCCCCTGGGGAAAATTATAGGTCCGGATTCTTTCACTTCTGTCCCCGCTTCCCACCTGGCTTTTCCGGTCCTGGGATATTTTATCGTTTTGTTCCTGCATCTGGATATCGTAAAGACGCGCCCGCAGGACCTTGAGCGCCTTGGCCTTGTTTTTGTGCTGGGACTTCTCGTCCTGGCAGATGACCACCAGGCCCGTGGGCAGATGGGTGATCCGGACAGCCGAGTCGGTGGTGTTTACGGATTGCCCGCCGGGTCCGGATGACCGGAAAACATCGACCTTCAGGTCGCCGGGATCGATTTCGACCTCGACTTCCTCGGCCTCGGGCAGCACGGCAACCGTTACCGCCGACGTATGGATGCGCCCCTGGGCTTCTGTAGCAGGCACGCGCTGCACCCGGTGTGTGCCGCTTTCATATTTCAGGTAGCTGTAGGCCCCTGTACCCGTGACCATGGCGATCACTTCCTTGAAGCCGCCGGAGTCGGTTAAATGCCCGGTCAGGATTTCAATTTTCCATTTCAGGTTTTCAATGTAGCGGCTGTACATCCGGAAAAGGTCCCCCGCAAACAAGGACGCCTCCTCGCCGCCGGTGCCGGCACGGATTTCAAGGATCACGTTTTTGTCGTCATTGGGGTCCTTTGGAATGAGCAGTTTTTTTATGTCGGTTTCCAGCTTTTCCTTCTGCCGGGTCAAGGCTTCGATTTCGCTGCGGGCCAGATCCTTGATCTCATGATCGCTGTCGGACAAAAGCTCCCGGCTCTCCTCCAGTTCATTGAGAACGAGGCGGTAGGCCCGGTAAACTGAAACAATTTTTCCCAGCTCCGAGTGTTCGCGCGCATATTTCGTGTACCGTTCCCTGTCGCCAACAACCGCGGGGTCGCTCAACAATTGTTCCAGCTCGAGATATCTCTGTTCAAAACCGACAAGGCGGTCCATTAAGGCCATGATCGTTTGATCCGTAATAGTATATAATAAAAGTCCGGCCGCACAGCATGGTGAAAAAACGTTCTGCTGCGTCGGCCGGATTCAAGGGGCTTGCGGTTAAGGGACCTACTGGTCCTGGTATTTCGCGTATTTCCTGCGGAAACGCTCGATGCGCCCGGCAGAGTCGACAAGTTTCTGTTTCCCCGTGTAAAACGGGTGGCACTTGGAGCAGATTTCAACACTGATGTTCTCCCTGGTCGACCCCACGGTAAGTTCATTCCCGCATGCACATCTTGCCTTGGTTTCCAAATATTTGGGGTGAATATCCTTTTTCATCTCAAACCTTCCTTGTTGTCTGGTATGGCCGGCCTGAACGGTTCGCCCGGCAATCAAAAAATGTAACCCAAGCCATCAGGAATTCATTGAATCCATAAATTCCTGGTTGGTTTTGGTGCCCCTCATCTTATCCAGCAAAAATTCCATGCTGTCAATAGGATTCAATGGCGCAAGAAGTTTTCGGAGTATCCATACGCGATTGATGGTCGCCGAGTCAAGAAGCAGTTCTTCCTTTCGCGTCCCGGAACGGTTGATGTCGATGGACGGATAAATCCGCCGGTCAGAGAGTTTCCGGTCAAGGTGCAGCTCCATGTTGCCCGTTCCCTTGAATTCCTCAAAGATGACCTCGTCCATGCGGCTTCCGGTATCGATAAGCGCCGTTGCAATAATTGTAAGGCTGCCGCCTTCCTCGATGTTTCTTGCAGCCCCGAAAAACCGTTTTGGCCGATGCAGCGCATTGGCGTCCACGCCGCCGGAAAGGAGTTTTCCCGATGACGGCATCGTGGCGTTGTAGGCCCGGGCCAGTCGGGTGATGCTGTCAAGCAATATAATAACATTTTTCTTGTGTTCAACCAGGCGCTTTGCCTTTTCAATAACCATCTCCGCCACCTGGACATGCCTTTCGGCAGGCTCGTCAAAGGTTGAACTGACGACTTCCGCGCGCACCGACCGCTGCATGTCCGTCACCTCTTCCGGCCGCTCGTCGATGAGCACCACGAAAGGCACAATATTCTTGTGGTTGCCGATCATGCTGTTGGCGATGTTTTTCAAGAGGATGGTCTTGCCGGTTCGCGGGGGGGAGACGATAAGGCCGCGCTGGCCAAAGCCGATGGGCGTCATCATGTCCATGATGCGCGTGGAAAACTCGTTCTTGTCGAATTCGAGCTTGATCTTTTTTTCCGGGAACAGCGGCGTCAGGTTGTCAAAAAGGATTTTGTCCCGGGCAACTTCAGGCTCTTCGAAATTGATGGCCTCGACCTTCAGCAGGGCGAAATACCGTTCCGATTCCTTTGGCTGACGGATCTGGCCGGATACCGTGTCCCCCGTTTTCAGGTTGAACCGCCTGATCTGGGAAGGCGACACATAGATGTCATCCGGACCCGGCAGGTAGTTGCAGTCGGGGGACCGCAAAAAACCGAACCCGTCAGGCAGAATTTCAAGGGTGCCCTCACCGTAAATCAACCCGTTTTTTTCGATGTGTGCCTGCAGCAGCGAGAAGATCAACTCCTGTTTGCGCATCCGGCCGACATTCTCGATGTCGAACTTCTTCGCCATCTTGGTCAGTTCACTGATTTTTTTGTTTTTCAAGTCATCAATGTTCATCTATGAAAGATTCTCCAGTTCAGAATATTTTCCCGCCGCCGCGCCATCCATTAAAAGCGCCCGTGCGTCGTGGAATACAATGGGTTCTAAATGGTCCTGATTGGTTTCAGCATATACCGGTGCACGCTTCGCAGGTCACGAATGATTGTTGCCTTGACAGGATTCAGGGATATCGAAAATCAATTAACGCATTAAAAACATTAAGGTGTTATGAGGCCTGTATTATGGTATTTGCATTTACAAGCAGGGATCATGCGCAAACAGGACCATTATGGGGCAGGTACTTTTTTCTCATAACTATATTACTCGAAAATCTGTCTGTCAACCATTATTGCCCATTAATCCTGACAAACCCGTAAAAAGTCATTCTCAGCGGGTGCCTCGAAAAGTTCAAGATCCAGGCGCGAGCAATTTTTGAATAATTGATAGTACTTATGCGTACGTGAGATTGTTCTGGGATTGCTCGCAACGCAGATATTGGGCTTTTTACTTAGCCATCTTTACCGTGATTTTTGACTTTTTACGGTGCCGTCAATCTTTACTGTCCTATAGTTTTCCCCTGCTACGGGCAAGCAAACTTTCGTACAAACGTTCCACCGACTGCCGGGTTTCCGCTTCGCTGCCATTGTTGTCGACGATGAAATCCGCGCGCTTGCTTTTTTCATGGTCAGGCATCTGAATATTCATCATGGCAATGGCATCCTCGCGGGAAACGTTGTCCCGGGACATGATCCGCTCGATGCGCCGCTCCGTATCCACGCGCACAAGGATCACGCCGTCGAAAAACGCGTCAAACCCGGATTCATAAAGCAACGGCACCTCCACGACCACCAGCGGCTCACCTTTTTTTTCAGCCACCGCAAGCTTTTCGGCCATTTGCCGGAAAACCTCGGGATGGATAAAGCTTTCAAGTGCCTTTCTGGCTTCAGGGTCGGTGCTGATCATGCGCCGAAGGGCCGGACGATTGATGGTATTGTCCGGCATCAGCACCGAATCGCCAAAATGCCCTGCAATTTTCGCATGCGCCTCGGTACCGGGTTCGACAGCAAGGCGTGAAAGGTCATCCGCGCTCAACACAAAAAGTCCTTTTTCAGCCAGGAAGTCACAAACCAGGGACTTGCCGGAGCCGATACCGCCGGTCACAGCGATCCGGGCAGGTTTTGAACCTTTACTTTTTTCCGCGTCAATTGTATTTACAGGTGTATTTACAGTCATGAGGCCGTCATCAGGCTCCCAACTTTTAACAGGCATCGCAGGAAATGGCGTTAATGCCCGCCAATACCGGAAGTGGTTTCGGAAACGCATCCGGAACCGGAAAAAAAATATTGAATCGTGTTTAATGATACCGAAAAATCCGGGCAAAAACATGGAACACCAATTGCCCTCGGCAGGCATGACAAGAAACCTTTAAAACAAAAAACACACTCTATACATAAGAAAATGCATAATTTCAACCTTAATTTTATTCCCCGGCGAAAAGGTGTGTATATTGTCGGCGGAAGCGTTCGGGATGCCCTGCGGGGACACCCGCCGAAGGACCACGATATTGCCGTAATCGGCGACGCCCGCTCGGTTGCGGAAGAAGTTGCGGCAAACACCGGCAGCAGGGTCGTTGAGATCGGAAAGGGGAAGAAGTGCATTTACCGCGTACCTGCAGGGGACGGCGCCTGCGACGTCTCCGCCGCAAAAGCCCAAACGTTGGAAGAAGACCTGAGACTGCGGGATTTTACCGTCAATGCCATGGCATTTGACGTCTATCATCAAACCCTCATAGATCCCCTGAACGGGCGGGCCGACCTGGATGCCGGCAGGGTCCGCATGGTCTGCCCGGAGGCGTTTGAAAGCGATCCGCTGAGACTGCTGCGGGCGTTCCGGATCTCCGCCCTCCTGAAGTTTGCCATTTCCCCGGAAACCCTCGAGGAAATCCGGAAAATGGCGCCGGCGATCGCCACTGTGGCTGGGGAGCGCATCCGGGAGGAATGGATCAAGCTGCTGGGTGCGCCGGACAGCTTCACCTGCCTTTTGCAAATGGCGGACACAGGCATTCTTGAAGCGCTTTTCCCCGAGCTAATGCCCCTGAAAAACTGTCCGGCAAACGCTCATCACGCATTCAATGCATTTGACCATGTACTGGCTGTATACCGGCACATGGAAGCGATGCTGCACCCGGATGCACCACCCCTGTGCGATCGATGCGGCAACTCAGAACTTTTGAACGGCCCGGATGGCGCTGCCATGATCAAACATGCGGCCCTGCTCCACGATATCGGAAAACCGGCCGTGTGCACCACAGACCATCAGGGCCAACCCCATTTTTACGGCCATGAAACCACCGGCGGCGCCATCGCCGACGCCATCAGCTGCCGCCTGTGCTTTTCATCGGCGGAAAAACACTATACATCCTTTATCATCCGGCACCATCTCCGCCCGCTGCTGCTGTATATCGCCATGTCCGAAGGGCGACGGAAAAACCGTGCCCGCGCCCGTTTTTTTATACGAACCCGGCCCTATTCGACGGACCTGCTGCTTTTGTTTGCGGCAGACATGATGGGCAAAAACCCGGATCGGGACATTTCAGGGGCCCTGGCATTTGTACGCGACACCATAGCCACATGCCGGGATACCTTTCAGCCCCGGGCCGATGCGGCCCCCCTTGTCACCGGCCATGACCTGGTAAGCCGTTTCGGCCTGAAGCCCTCTCCCCTGATTGCTGAAACACTCGATAAACTGGAGGTGCAGCGGGTTGCAGGAAACATCGAGAGCAGAAAGGAAGCCCTTGCATTTGCAGAAAATTTCATAAAAGGGAAAAACCTTTCTTGACAATTTAGCGTCATTTATATATGTAAACATTTTTCTAAAATTTCGATCAAAACGCATCCGGTCACGTGATCTACCATTATCAATTTCATGCAGCGAAACGAAGGAGAGGGATATGAATATTCTGTTTTTCGGACCCAACGGCAGCGGCAAAGGCACCCAGGGCGCTATTGTCAAGGAAAAATACAACCTGCCCCACATTGAATCCGGCGCCATTTTCCGTGAAAACATCAAGGGCGGCACAGATCTGGGGAAACAGGCCAAAGTCTACATTGACAAGGGTGAGCTGGTGCCTGACGACATCACCATCCCGATGATTCTCGACCGCCTGAAGGCCGATGACTGCAAGAACG
>SKZX01000208.1 GCA_007127175.1 Desulfobacterales bacterium | reverse complement strand
CGCCGCAAATGACGCGGGGACAAATAATCCCGGCGAGACTGCGCCTTCGATGACCCTTTCTTTCCGGGTGTCATCCCAGGATGAGGAGTCCATCATATACAACGTTGCAGCAGCGATCGGCGGAATAAAGAAAAAGACAACGGTTACCCTTGAAGTGCAGAACGCGATGACATCAGGTGCTTCAAAAACACTGGACCAGGATGGAACGATTATCTGGTCCGTGACCGTATTGGAAAACAACGGCGTCGTAACGGTTCACAGAAGCGATACCGGTGAGCGGAAGACCATAACCCTGCCGGGCAAAGGCCCTTCCCTGGATTACGACGGCACGTATACCGGACAGCGCTATGTGGATAGCAGAACCGTGGACTGTAGGTGCCCGATAGCAAGCGATCTCACCGTTTATGTTTCCGGATCATCCATTACGGGCGATTTTACCGGGACGATTACACCTGCTCCCTCGGGGCAGGACGATACATTTGAAGGCGTCGCCGCAGACGGCACGGTTTATACCGGCAAGATCGGAATGATATATCCAGGGCCGACCGTTCTCATGACAGGCAGTTATGAAGGATGCTGCAGCGGCGTTTTTGATTTGACCCGGTGATAAAAAACAGCATTTACTTTTGTGCCACCGCCAAAAAAGAAAACCATGGACCCGAAAACCAACATTGATAAAATGCCATTTGTTCTGTTCGTCATCGCCGGGTTGCTTCTTTGCCCGGTTGTGGTTGGCGCTGAGACCTATCCGCCTGCAGGGGAGGTGCAGGGACGTTATGAAAAAGCGGAACCGCCGTGCATGTGTTGGGCGGATTTTTCACTTCAAACCGTTTTTCGCAGCGACCGGCTCAACTGGCATATTGCCGGCAGAAACGTCAATATCCTCTCCGAGCTGATTGTTGATGATCTCGAAATCTTCCAGATAAAGGCCACTGGCGCTTTTACCAAGAGAAACTACACCTTTTTCGCCGAAGCGGCCCACGGCGAAATTTTCAGCGGAACAAACGTGGACAGGGATTTTCTTGCCAATAATCGCGGCAACCTTTTTTCGGAGTCCGTTGCCCGCGTCAGCGGACGGGATGCAACGGATTTTTCAGGCGGAATCGGACGAAACATTGATCTTGATGCCGGGCGATACCGACTGACCCCAATGGTCGGCGCTTCCTGGAGCCGCCTGCGACTGCTCAAGACCCGTGGCGTCCAAACCGTTGCCACGCCGGGCACAACTCCGCCGACCGGTCCATTCCCGGGCCTGGCAAGCACCTATGACGCGCAATGGACAGGCGTGTGGACCGGCGCCGGAATCCGGGTCCGGACGGCAAGTGCTTTAACGATTGCCGCTTCCTTTCGTTACCAGTTTTTCGACTACCGGGCGGATGCCGACTGGAACCTCCGGCAGGACCTGTCCCACCCGGTCAGTTTTACCCACCGGGCCAACGGGCGGGGCTTTGAGGGGGATATGGCCTACAAGTGGGCGATTACAGAACGAATGGATATTTCTCTTACCTTTCTTTACAAATATCTCCTTGCAAAAAATGGCACTGACACCACCTATTTCGCCTCGGGAAACAGGGCCAAAACACCATTAAACCGGGTGTCATGGCGAAGCCGGGCCGTCATGGCCGGGCTCAGCTATCGGTTCTGAGCACACCATCCCGTTACCAGGCCCATGGGACTATTTCCTGAAATTTTTCAAATAATGCGATAGAAGCCTTTCAGAATAATAATCCGCATGTCTTCCCACCCGTTTGCCAACTTCGACTGGCAGGATCGGCCGGTTCAAATCAACAGGCAAAAATTAAATTTAAGCGAATTCAATCAAACTTTAACAAAACAAATGTCAAAATTTCTTGACAAGAGGCGTACCTGAAGTTAAATTGTGATGAAATTTTTAGGTATACCAAAATTAATATGCCTATTTTAAAACAATCAGCCAATCTGAACATGCTTGGGAGGAACAATGTTTGACCGATTCCGGAAACATAACCGACGGGGCGCCGGACCAGACTGCGGAAAACGGGAAAAAAGGGCCTGCTGCCCGTCAGAAAGCATCATGCATACGCAAGAATGCCGGGTTCTTTCCCGGGTTCCCCAAGGGTGCCGATGCCGGATCCGGGGGCACAAGTCCTGCGGGGCCATTCGCCGAAGGCTCCTTGATATGGGATTTGTCACCAATGCAGAAGTTGAAATGGTTCGAACCGCGACGCTTGGTGACCCCATTGAACTGCGGCTGGGCAATTATTATGTCGCGCTGCGCAAACGTGAAGCCGAACTTATAGAAGTAACGGAAACCGCCTGAAACCATGCCGTCCAATGCCTTTGCAAAAAATATCACTGTGGGCCTTGCCGGTCAGCAAAATGCTGGAAAATCGACGATTTTCAACATGCTCACGGGGGCCAGTCAGCATATTGCCAATTACCCCGGCGTGACCGTTGACAAAAAGTCCGGCTTTTACAGCGATGAAGCGGGCCGGATAACCATCGTGGACCTGCCCGGAACCTACAGCCTGACCTCGTTTTCTTTGGAAGAACGGGTGGCGCGGGATTTTCTGCTCACTGAAAAGCCGTCTGCGATCGTTAACGTCGTCGATGCCACCAGCCTTCGGCGTGGGCTATATCTCACCTTTGAACTGCTCGAAATTGGCTTCCCCTTGGTCATGGCACTCAATATGATGGATATTGCCGCCAGCCAGGGACTCAACATCGACCATGAAAAACTTTCCCGGGTCCTTGGCATACCGGTCGTCCCTACGGTGGGACGAAAGGGCCGGGGAAAAAAAGAGCTGCGCCAAGCCGTCCGGAAACATCTCGAAGCGCCGCAAAAGGAGGTCCCGTTTCACGTCGACTACGGCGAACTGGAAGACGATGTTGTTTCTGTTACGGCCCTGCTCGCCGCGTCCGGTACCCTTTCGGAAACCAACCCGCTTCGCTGGCTGGCTGTAAAGCTCATGGAAGAAGACAT